>NZ_JBFNGB010000026.1:0-21862 GCF_046035835.1 Helcococcus bovis | reverse complement strand
TTAAAAAATCAATGATAGTTATGATATAATAAAAACTATCATTGATTTATTTTTATTTAAAATAAAAAAGCAGATTTCTCTGCTTTTTTGGAGTTAATTATGATGAAAAAGAATAAACAATTTGTGCCAGTCATCATTTATCTATCTTTTACAATTATATGTTAACAATTTTTGAAAACATTGTCAAACTTTTTAAACTTATTATATAATAAAAATATTCATCGTTTTCATAAGAAACAACATCAATATTGACAAATCGCCAAACATCAATGACTTCTTAGGAAAATATTTTCATAAAAAGATGTTAAATTTTTTTAATAATTTTTAAGAGTTCTTCATTATTTTTACTATTTTCAAATAATTTAATTAGTTGAGGTAAAGAATCTTCCTCTTTAGTATCTTTATTCATACGTCTTACTTTAACAAAAGCTTCTCGTGTTTCTTCATCTAAAAGCAGGTCATCTCTTCTCGTTCCACTTTTTAGAATATTAATAGCAGGAAAAATTCTCATCTCAGAAAGAGATCTATCAAGATGTAATTCCATATTTCCAGTTCCCTTAAACTCTTCATAAATCATATCATCCATCCTCGATCCAGTATCCACAAGACATGTAGCAAGAATTGTCAATGAACCTCCTTCTTCGATATTTCTTGCAGCGCCAAAAAATCTTTTTGGTTTATGAAGTGCAATAGGATCCAAACCACCAGAAAGTGTTTTTCCTGATGATGGAGTAAGAATATTGTATGCTCTAGCCATCCTCGTAATTGAATCAAGTAAAATTACAACATCTTTTCCCTCTTCAACAAGTCTTTTAGCTCTTTCTAGTGTCATTTCAGAAAGTCTAGCATGATTCTCCAACTGTTCGTCAAATGTTGATGCAATAATTTCTGTTTTGAATAGCTTATCCCTATCATTTGTGAACTTATTTACAGATCTCTCTATATCTGTTACCTCTTCAGGTCTTTCATCGATTAATAAAATAAATATTTTAATTTCAGGATGATTTTTTTCAATTGCATTTGCTATATTTTTTATAATAGTTGTTTTCCCTGTTTTAGGTGGAGAAACGATCAATCCTCTTTGCCCTTTTCCAATTGGTGCAATCATATTTATCATTCTATTAGAAATATGGGATTGTTCATCTTCTAAATCAATCAAATGTGTTGGATAAATAGGTTTCAATGTCTCAAAATCATTTCTTTTATATGCATTTTCCGGGCTATGACCATTTAATCCAAGAACATAAATCAGAGGTGGAAACTTTTCTTTTTCATCTACACTAGGACGAATTAATCCTTTTATGTAATCACCAGTCTTTAATTTAAATCTTCTTATTTGTGTCGGTGATACAAATACATCATTTTCACCAGAATTAAATTCATTAGTTCTAATAAATCCATATCCATCAGGCAATACTTCTAGTAATCCTTCTATTTCAATCGTATCTTTATTGGTGTTTTCTTGATTATTTGTTTGTTGAGAATTATTTTTTTGATTTTGAATTTCTTGACCTAAATTACTTTGACTTTCTTGATTTGAATCTTTTTTTACAGTTTCTATTAAACTTATTAATTCTTCTTTACTATATTTTGTTATAGATTTTATATTTAATGACTTCGCTACCTCTCGAATTTCATTAAGTTTCATATCTCTTAAATTTTCTTCCATATTACCTCTATATGTTTATATTAATTACAGCCATGTCCCACTGGGACATAGCTGCAAAAAATTAATTATTAAGCTTTGTGAGCCGATCCAAAAATTTCAATTTTTTCTTTAACGCCGTCAATTATTGCTTGAGCTGGTCTAGCTAAAATTTTTCTTGGGTCAAATCCTTTTCCTTCTTTATCTTTTCCTGATTCAATGTAATTTCTTACTTCTGCAGCAAAAGCCCATTGTAATTCTGTATTTACGTTAACTTTTGAAATACCTAATTTAATAGCATCTTGTACCATTTCTGCTGGAATTCCTGTACCACCGTGTAATACCATTGGAACTTCACCAACTGTTTTTTGGATTTCTGCTAAAACTTCTAAGTCTAATCCTTCCCAATTTTCTGGGTAAGCACCGTGAATATTACCGATACCTGCTGCTAAGAAGTCAATTCCACATTCTACTAATTTTAAACATTCTTGAGGATCAGCTACTTCACCTTTACCAATAACTCCATCTTCTTCACCGCCAATTGAACCTACTTCAGCTTCAACTGAGATTCCTTTTTCATGAGCCATTTTTACAACTTCTCTTGTTTTTTCTAAGTTTTCTTCTAATTCATAGTGTGAACCATCAAACATTACTGAAGTAAATCCAGCTGCAATAGCTTTTTTTGCACCTTCAAATGAACCATGATCTAAGTGAATTGCTACAGGAACTGTAATGTTTAAATCTTCCATTAAACCTTTTACCATTCCTACTACTGTATTATATCCACCCATATATTTTCCAGCACCTTCTGAAACACCTAAAATAACCGGTGATTGTACTTCTTCACATGCTAATAAGATTGATTTTGTCCATTCTAAGTTATTAATGTTAAATTGTCCTACTGCATATTTTCCTTCTAAAGCTTTTTTAAGCATACCACTTGCTTCTACTAAAGGCATAATTTCCTCCTAAATATTTATTTAATATAACCTTACTTACTAATTATACAACTAAAAATAATTTTTAACAATTATAATTTCCAGATTTCTTCTCCGTATTGTCTAATTGTTCTGTCAGATGAGAATAATCCACTGTTTGCAATGTTGATTAATCCTTTTCTTGCATATCCTCTTCTATCTCTATATGCTTCATCAACTCTCTTATGAGCTTCAACATATGATGCAAAATCTTCTAATAAGTAGTAAACATCAGCTCTATTTCCATCTTTAGGATCTACTAAACTGTTATAAATATCTAAGAAGTGATTTGTACCGTCATCAAAAATTCCTTCTTCTTTCAATAATGCATCAACAACTCTCTTAATTCTTTCATCTGAATTATAAATATTAACTGGATTATAGTTATTTGCTAATTCATTAATTTCTTCTTCTGTTCTACCAAATAGGAAGTTATTTTCTAATCCTGCTTCTCTAAAGATTTCAACATTAGCCCCATCCATTGTACCTAATGTAGGTGTACCATTCATCATAAATTTCATGTTACCTGTACCACTTGCTTCTTTACCAGCTGTTGATATTTGTTCTGAAACGTCTGCTGCTGGGAATAATTTTTCTGCGTAAGATACTCTATAATTTTGAATAAATACAACTTTAATCTTTCCGTTGATTTCTGGATCATTGTTTATTAATTTACTAATTTCGTTTATAAACTTGATAATACCTTTAGCTCTAAAATATCCTGGAGCAGCTTTTGCACCAAATATAAATGTAACTGGGTGCATGTCTAATGTAGGATTTGCTTTCAATTCATAGTATAAATGTAAAATGTGTAAAGCATTTAATAATTGTCTCTTATATTCGTGTAATCTCTTAATTTGAATATCGAAGATTGAATTTGGATCAATTTCAACGCCTTCATATTTTTTAATATATTTTGCTAATTGAACTTTCTTTTCAAATTTAATTTCATTTAATTTATCTAAAACCTTAACATCATCGGCAAATTTTTCTAACCCTTTTAGTTTAGTCATATCTTGCTTCCAGTCTTCAGATTTCAATAACTCATCAATATATGATGTTAATTGTGGGTTTGCATATTGTAACCATCTTCTTGGTGTAACACCATTTGTCTTATTGTTGAATTTTTCAGGATATAATTTAAACCATTGATTCAATGTTTCTTTCTTCAAAATGATTGTATGTAATTCTGCTACACCATTAATGCTCGTTGAAACATATGTTGCTAAGAATGCCATTTCTACCATTTCATTTTTTACAATTCTGTATGGTTCCATTTCTTCTAAGCTGTAACCTTTTTCTTGTAAACTTTGTAATAATCTCTTATCAATTTCTTTAATAATATCAACAGCTCTTGGTGAAACTTCGTGAATTAAGTCTAAATTCCATTTTTCTAAAGCTTCTTGTAAAACTGTATGATTTGTAAATGCAAACACTTTTGTTGCTAATCCAAACGCATCTTCCCATGATAAGTTTTCTTCATCTAATAAAATTCTAATTAATTCAGGTATCGCAATAACTGGATGTGTATCATTTAATTGGAATACATGATATTTATGGAATTGACTGAAGTTTTTATCTTCTGGATGTAATCTCTTATATTTTTGTACAATTTCTTGTAATGATGCTGATACAAAGAAATATTGTTGTAATAATCTTAATAATTTACCTTGTCTAATATTATCATTTGGATACAATACTCTTGTTATATCTTCTGCTCTATTTTTTTCACTTACTGATTCGTCATATCTAAAATCATTGAAATCTTGGAAATCAAATCCATCATTTTTGATAGCTTCTGATTGCCATAATCTTAATGTATTTACTACTCCATTTTCGTATCCAACTACAGGAACATCGTATGGAACCGCTTTCACTTTAAAATTTCTAAAACTTACAATTTGTGATTCACTTTCTTTTCTTAGTGACCAAAAATCTCCTCTTGCTACCCAAGAATCTCCTTCTTCTAATTGGAATCCATTTTCAAATCTTTGTTTGAAAATACCTTGTGAGTATCTTACTCCGTATCCATGTAAGTTTAGTCCTTCTGTTGCTCCTGATTCCATGAAACAAGCTGCTAATCTTCCTAAACCACCATTACCTAAAGCTGCATCATCTTCTTCATCTTCAATTTCATCAAAGTCAATATCTAATTCTTTAAGTATATCTTTAACTTCATCAATAATACCTAAGTTTAATAAATTATTTCCTAATGAACGTCCAATTAAGAATTCTGCTGAAAAATAAAATGCATTTCTTTCAGTTTTATTTTTCTTATTTGTTTCTATCCAATCCTTGCTTATCATGTCCATAATTGTATCGGATAAAGCATGATATTTTTCAAATTTAGTTGAATCTTCAAAACTCTTTACATATTTTTGTTCTAAATTTGATTTAAATTTTTCAATAAATTGTTCTCTATTCAGTTTCTTCATTTTACCTCCAAATATTTTTTATAATATTTTACAGGTACATTATAACACAATATAGTAAAAAATGTAACATAGTGCTATTATTATACAAAAAATATGTTAATATATAAGAAATAGTTAATATTTGAAAATTTTTCATATTATCGGAGGTAAAAATGAGAACATCTTGGGAAGAATATTTTATGCACATTGCAGATAGCATCTCTGAAAGAGGAACATGTGATAGAGCATATGTTGGCTGTGTTTTAGTAAATAAAGATAATAGAATTGTTTCAACAGGATATAACGGATCAATTTCTGGCAATCCTCAATGTGATGAAGTGGGACATGTAATGAGAGATGACCATTGTATCGCAACTATTCATGCTGAAATGAATGCATTATTATATTGTGCAAAAGAAGGGATTTCAGTAAAAAACACAACTTGCTATGTGACTCATTTTCCATGCCTAAATTGCACAAAATCACTAATTCAATCTGGAATAATTAAAATATATTATAGACATGGGTACCGAATGGACGAATATGCTAAAGAACTTTTAGATAAAAATAATATAGAATATATTCAAATTTAAATTTTAAAAATCACAGAATGTAATATTTTGTGATTTTTAATTGTCTAATAAATGTTTTTTTATTAAAGTATCAATCAACTTAGTTTCGGGGATTTTATTTGAAGTTTCAAATGTACAAATTAAATTTATATTATTTAATTCATACATCTCAATTTTTCTTAATGCATTTTCACAATATTTTATATTGTCCATCATTCCAAAATGTTCCCAATAAATTTTTTGATTTGTATTTAAATCTAAAAATACGAAATCTGGATAGTATGTGCCTTTTCCAATGATTAGTGGATACTCATACTTATAATCTAAATTATAATAATCAAATCTGTCAGCAATTATTTTTTCTGATTTAGATCTAACACGTTCACCTCTATTTGTATATATTTCTATCGAATCAGGTGAAAATGGTTTACCTTTATATTTTTCATTTTTCCAATTTTCAAGTAATTGTTTCTTAGTTGGAATTACTGGATTAACTAAGTCTTTTCTTCCTTTAGATAAACTATCAAATACTTCATCTATTATGTCATCTTTAAAAATTTTATTTAATTTCGTTAAAATTGGAATAATCTTATTTACCAATTTCAAAACTTTTTTATTATATGATTTTTGAGCAATATTTTTAGCTGTATTTATTTCTTCTTTTTTTATATATTTTTTATCATATTTGCCTGTGTCAATGTTTTTAGTTCTTAAATAATAATTTGTATTTTCTTTTTTATTTTCAATCTGCAGATATACATATTTATCAAAATCCTCTTCATCCTTAAGTTTATTTTTGATCCAATTAAATTTGTATAACTCCTTTTCTAAAAAATATTTTAATTTTTTCATATCGCCTCCTTATATATGATTATTATCTCACATTTTAAAAATTTATAACTGTCATTATTGTTACATTTTTTTAACATTTATATACTGACATAAATTTTATGTTTCAAGAAAGTTAAATACGGTAGAATTTTTAATTTTCTCATTTTCTTCCATATTTTTCAAAGAAGTAGATATGGTAGAATATGCTGTTTTCTCTTTTTCTTCCCCATTCCCCTTGGATTTTGATACGGTAGAATATTCTATTTCTCCATTTTCTTCCCCATTCCCCTCAGATTTTGATACGGTAGAATATTCTTTTTCTCCATTTTCTTCCCCATTCCCCTCAGATTTTGATACGGTAGAATATTCTTTTTTCTCATTTTCTACCGTATTTTCGATAACTTCATAAATAAAATAGCAAATATCCTTAAAATGAAAACATAAAAATAGACCATCCTGAGATGGTCTATACTACTATTTTAATTTTTCTTCTAATAATTTTCTTAGATTTTGTCCTTCTTCAAATACTAATGCTTTATCTTCACCAACTACATATACAAGTGGAACTGAAATTTTTCCTGATGCGGTTTTAGATTTTAGCTCTTCATTTTTAGAAATTGACTTTGTGCTATTTCTTACTGTCTTTAATGAATCATTAAATGAGTTTTTAAGTGAATCTAATTTTTTTCCTGATAAAGTTTTTGTATAAATTTCTTCTATTATTTTGTCTTGCTCTTCTTTGCTTTCTATTTTAGAGATTTT
This sequence comes from Helcococcus bovis, assembly GCF_046035835.1. NCBI lineage: Bacteria > Bacillati > Bacillota > Tissierellia > Tissierellales > Peptoniphilaceae > Helcococcus > Helcococcus bovis. The sequence goes on along the minus strand of NZ_JBFNGB010000026.1, from coordinate 14,661 downwards.
ATCAATGAATGCTTGATTTACAACCTCTTTTATATACTTAAATCCATTTTCAGGATCATTTTCTGCTATTGATAAAATATTTGATGATATTGTATCAGAATATGAAATAAATGTTTCATCCGTTCCTTTTGGACGTCCTAAAAATGACATCGGAACATATTTTATCAATGTATTTTCACCCATTATTTCTGTGATGTATGGACTAACCTCTGTTTCAAGTAAAACACAGTGAGAACAAAGTGGATCAAAATACCACTCTACAATTTTTGAATATTTTTTTGAATCTTCTTTAGAAATAACAATTCCTTTGTTATTTACGTAAAATGCTCCATTATCAATATTTTTATATTCTTTAGCATTTACATTTTCTACAACTTTTGTATTACTTTTTTGAGTTGAACATGCTCCTAATGATAAACTTAATGCTAGTACAACAATTAAAATTTTTATATTTTTCATTTTACCTCTATTTTTTTCTAATGCTTCCAAAAATTCCTCTAATAATTTCTCGACCTACTGATCTACCTACAGATCCAATCAGATTATTAGTAAATCTTTCAAACATTGTAGTTTTATTACTTTTTCTAGTTTCTTCTCTTTGTTGTTCTTTAATAATTCTTTGATTTTCTTTTTCCTGTTCTTTTAGAAGTTTTTCTTGATCTTTTTGAAGTCTTTCTTGTTCTTTTCTATTTTCCTCTTCTAATTTAGCCTGCTCAATCTCTAAAGCTTTTTTTTCTTTTTCAGCAGTTAAAATTTCAAATGCAGATTCATTATCCACTGACTCCCCATATTTTTCATATAGCGATGAATTGTTTATAACTCTAATTAGCTCATTTTTATCCGCATCTCCCATTTTTGATTGAGGTGGTGCTATTAAAACCTTTTTAGCCAATGTTGGTTTTGAATCATCATCCAATATAGAAACAATCGCTTCACCAGTTTTTAAATTTAGGATTTCTTCAACAATATCCATTGAACCATCTTGTCTAAATGAATCAGCTATTGCTCTTACTTCCTTTTGTTCATTAGGAGTATATGCTCTTAGTGAATGTTGAATTCTATTTCCTAATTGCGCCAAAATATCTTCTGGAATGTCTGTTGCTTTTTGAGTTACAAAAAATACACTCACACCTTTAGATCTTATCAATCTTACAATTTTTTCTATTTTATCAATTAATATTTTATTTCCACTGTCAAATAACAAGTGTGCTTCATCAAAGAAAAATACAATCTTTGGTTTATCCAAGTCTCCTACTTCTGGCATATTTTCATATAACTCAGATAACAACCATAGTAAGAATGTTGAATATAGCGCTGGTGATTCATATAATTGTTTACTTGAAAGTACATTTATAATGCCTTCCCCTGATGCATTTTGTTTTAAGAAATCTGTTATTTCAAATGCAGGTTCACCGAAAAATAGATTACCTCCCTGTTCTTCTATAACAAGTAATGATCTTAAAATCGCACCAATAGATGCAGATGAAATATTTCCATAAATTGTAGAAAGTTCAGTTTTATTATCATTTACGAAATTTAAAATTACTCGCAAATCTTTTGTATCTACTAACAATAATTTTCTTTCATCAGCTAATTTAAAAGCAATATTTAACACACCTTCTTGAATATCATTTAACCCCATTAACTTAGATAATAAAATTGGTCCCATTTCAGAAATAGTAGTTCTAAGTGGGGTTCCTTCTTTTTGAAATACATCAAAAAATTCAACATCATATTTTCTATTTTGATATTCAGATAATCCTATTTCATCAATTCTTTCTTTAACTTTATCATTAATTTCTCCAGATTGGATGAAACTTGATATATCGCCTTTTATATCTGATACAAATACAGGGATTCCCTGTTGTGCAAACTGTTCAGCTAAAACTTTTAATGTAACAGTTTTTCCAGAACCGGTTGCTCCAGTGATAAATCCATGTCTATTTAATTTAGATAGGTTTATAGATAAATCTTTCCCTAAAATTACAGAATTTGTCATATTTTTCTCCCATTATTTTTATTTAATATTATTTTAACATAAAATTTAATATTTACATATTTGTTATTTTATACCCACAAGATTTGTGCTATAATCTTTTTAGTCGATAAAAAAAAGAAATTAGGTGAGGTATGAAAAAAATAAAAAAAATTATATTTTCTTTACTTGCATCAATAGTTGTACTAACAGGTTTTACAGCTTGTTCACATAAAGCAAATTCTTCAGATGAAAGTAAAGATATTAAAAATATTATTACAAATAAAGAAACTAAAAAAGAAAAAATTAAGGAAACTAAAAAAGAAACAATAAAAGATACAATAAAAGAAAACATCAAAGAAACTGATAAGGAAACAAAGCCTGAAGAATCAGACAATTCTTCTCCAAAACCAAATAAGATTAAAGGTAAAAATCATAATCAAAAATTTAAGGATATGGCTTATGATGTAGAAGAAATAAGAGAATTGTCTTACGATGGAGATTATAAAGGGAAAAAAATAGCATTTTTAACATTTGATGATGGTCCCAATAACGTGATTACTCCTCACGTTTTAGATGTATTAAAAGAAAAAAATGTTCCTGCGACATTCTTTATGGTTGGACATGCCATTGGAGATACAACTCAAGACACACTAAAAAGAGCATATAATGAAGGTCATGCTATAGGAACTCATTCTTTAACTCATGATTATGAAACACTTTATCCAGGTAGAGTACCCGATCCAGATGTTGTAGTAAGCGAAGAAAAACAAGCTATAAAATTACTAAAAAAATATCTAGGAAATGAGTTTGAATCAAGAGTATTCAGATATCCAGGTGGACATATGTCTTGGAACAGAAAAGGATTAAAAAAATCAGATAAGGCATTGGAGAAATTAAATATTCATTGGATCGATTGGAATACTATGAACGGCGATGCTCAACCAATTCACGATCCTGATTTAGCTAGACCTACAACCGTTGATGAAGTGATAAAAAACTTTGATAAATCAAAAAATTTCACTGCAAATTCCGATATAGCTGTTATATTGATGCATGATGCCGCAGATAAAGACTTAACCTTAAAAGCACTTCCTTCATTAATTGATCACTTAAAAGAACAAGGATATGAATTTGGTATTTTGGAGTAGAATATGAAAATCAAAAAAGATATACAAAATAAACTAAAAATAATTTTTGTTTTTCTTCTAATTATTGTAATTATTTTATTTATAAATGATAGGAATAAAAAAACTAAATTAAAGATTTCTGACGATGAAGCAAAAAATAAAATCATGCAAATTTTTAATGACAATCATATTGAAAAAGTTGAAAATCAAGCTTTAATCCTTACAAAAAATGATAATTATATGATTATGGTTGTTGGGGATCAGTACATTCTTACTGATTTTTCCCAATATCCACCAAAAGTTCACCATTTCAAATCAAATAAGCCAGATATATATGTAAAAATAATCGAAATACAAAAGGATGGATATTTGATTGAACATGATGATCACACTCATTTTGTATACACTAAAGTAGATCCAAATAAAAAAGTAGGAGATTATATTTATATAAAAGATCCACATACTTATTTACAAGATTATTTTGAAAAACACAAACACTAATAATATCTTAAATAACTTAAAAATACATAAGGGATAGAAAAAATTCTATCCCTTATATTTTTTATAAAAATTTATTGTAAAATTAGTAACTATTCATTCTTTTTTCTAACTACAGCTAATCCAATTAATGACATTACTGTTACTACTGCGTATGAAATTATACCAGCATCAGAAGTATAAGGATTTTTTGTATCTTTGTTATCTTCTTTTTTAGTTTCAATTCTTTGAGCATCAATTACTTCTTGTTCACCTGATTCAGCTACAGTAAATGAAGTTTCTAATTTTACTGCATTATATTTATCATCGCCATTAAATACTAATGTAAATTTATGAGTCCCTAAATTCAATGCTTCCAAATATTTATTTGATAACTCAACAATTGTACTTCCTTCTGTTATTTTAGCATCTGTTTTTTCTAATTCTTTACCATCAACCAAAACTTTATCTAAAAGTTTTAATGGAGCATCAGATTTAAATACAAGTGTATTTCCTGATTTTTTTAGATATACAGAATCTTGTCCTAATTCAAATTTAGGTGTTATCTTTGCATCAGCTTCCGCTTTCTTTGCTGCTTCTTCCAAAGCCTTTTCAGCATTTTCCTCGTTATCTTTTATTACTTCATCTTCTGCTTCTTGAGCATCTATTAAATCACGTTTTACAGCATCTTCTCTCTTAGATTGTGCTTCTTTTGCTGATTTTACAATATCAGATGGTAATAATTCTTCTTGACTATTTAATCCATCCTTTAACCATCTTTGATACATATCTTTTTCTTGAGAAGTTAATAATGTTAATTTATTTATTTCAGCTATTTCATCTTCAACATCTTCAAATTCCATTATTCTTTTTAATTGTTTTGATAATTCGTATGTTGTTGGTTTGATAGAGTCATCATTCATAGCCATACCGTCTCTATCTATTGCATATCCAACAATACCCGCTTTTTTACCATTTTCTCCTTTGTCTGGTTGCCATTTTGCAAATTTTTCAGCTCTAGATCCAGAAACTACACTAGAAATATCACCCCATTTATTTTGGTCTCCTTCTTCATAAAAAGAAAATCCCATTAAAAATTTTTCTGGAGAAATGTATTTCTTAAAATCATTCCAATCTGAATCCATTCTATCTCTTCCATATGCTTGCAACATAACATAGTCTGCATTTTTATAAATTCCTTTTAACACTCCTCTATCAGCATTCATATTCGTATCAATCATAAATATTTTACCTTTTGAGTGTAATATTTCAGCCATATAATTCATAACATCTACAGCTTGCTTTTCTTTCTCATGTGTAAAATTATAATTACTACTATATGTATCATGATATTCAATGTCTATATCTATTCCATCTAGGCCATATTTTTCAACAATTTCATTAACTAAATATTCAGCTCTAGCTTTATTTCCCTCTTCAGTATTTTCAAATTTTTGTCCTGCCCAACTGGATATATCCAAAAAAGTATTTCTAACTGAAATTGTTCTTAATACTCTTTGCCCTCTTGCGTTCATTTTTGGTATATCTTCAAAAGCTAATTTATTCCAAAATTCACTATAAGGTTTTGTATAATCATGGAATACAAATGCTAAATTTACTTCTTTTGGCATATCTCCAAAGTAGTTAGGTCTATTTTCATCAGGATCTGAATTTTGATCGTGCCATGTTCTAAACCAACCACCGTATAAAGGCGATTTTAATTCTGGCATTTTTGGTTTTTCTGGTAGTTTTTCTGTTTCTAATCTTTTCAAAACATTATTTGCGTTTTCAGCTTCTTTTAATAATTGTTCATTTGTTCTTGAACCAATTTTTCTTATAAAATCTTGAGTACTATTTGATTTTTTTAGATATTCCAAGTTTTCTATTTTTGATTTAACATCTTCATTTGAAAGTGTATAAGAAACTTTTTCAGATTTTAACGGAGTTCCTTTAACTGTCATTTCACTAACAGCTAAAGATATACCATTCTTTGCTTTCATTTTAATTCTTATAGCCTTTGATACAAGACCATTAAATTTTATAACTGATTGTTTTTTTACATCTTTCACTGTTTCGATAGTATTCCAATTTTCATCGTTATTCAAATCATTTTTTATTTCTTTACCATCTACTGTTGTCTGTGTAAATCCATAATTATCTGGTAAGTTTTTTAATTCATTTTCTAAATAAACTTGAACTTCAAAACTTTCAGGCATATTAGTTCCACCGTCCCGATAAAAATCAATCACTAACTCATCAAGCTTAACTTCCCTAACATCGCTTGGTGAACCAAATACTAAACCAACATAATTTTCTTTTAATCTATCTGTTCTCTTCCAATCTGTCCATTTTTGATCATTTTTTTTACCATCAACAAATTTTGAAGTAAAATCTGAACCATTTGTCCATCCAGCAAATGGAATCATATCAGCTTTTGACAAAACAGAAGATTTTGTTACATCACTTACTAAACTTCCCTCAGCCCTAACAACATTTTGAAATGGCATAACACCTAGAGCTAATGTTGCAGCTAAAGATAAACTTACTACACTTTTTGTAAACTTTTTCATATAAGCCTCCTATATATTATTTCTTTATTAGGATAACTTTTTTCGCCATATATTTCAATAAAAAAGTCCTTTTTGCTGTAAATTTAAACTTTCATTCATGAAAAAGTGTGCATTTTTCACTACATTATTTTTTATTAAATTTATATATGAAACCGTTTGATTTATTAAAAAATAGGCATCAAAAAAAGCAATTGTTAAAATTAATTAATAATTGCTTGATTTTCAACAATAAATAAAAATAAAAGTTTGCGTAGCCACCTCCGCAGCTCCATTTGGAGCGAGGACTAGTGGCGTTAGCAAACTTTTATTTTTATTTATTTTCAATTATTTGTTCTAAAGTTCTCCATGCTAAAACAGCACATTTCACCCTTGCTGGAAGTTTATTTATGTTTTGCAAAGTTGCTGCATCTCCCAATTTTTCAAGATCCAAATCAGATAATTCTTCAGTTGATTTAATCATATTTAAAAATGTATTTGTAATATCTCTTGCTTCTTCTATCGTTTTGCCTTTCACAGCATCTATCATCATTGAAGTAGATGCTTGAGAAATAGCACATCCTACGCCTTCATATGCACCATCTTCAATAATTCCATCATTTATTTTAAGATTTAGCACAATTTCATCTCCACAAGATGGATTAACTCCAAGTTTTGAATCCGTCTTGTCATCAAGAGTTTTTTTATTATCACTCTCAACACTATGTTCTCTTATTAGTTCTGTATAAATTTGATTAATTTCCATAAAATATTTCCTTAACTTTATATAATGCTTCTATTAATTTATCAATGTCCTTAAAATTATTATAGCACGCAAATGAAGCTCTACAAGAAGAATTTATTCCCAAATATCTGTGAAGTGGTTGAGCACAATGATGTCCAACTCTTATCGCAACATTGCAAAAATCAAGTATTTGAGAAACATCATGCGGATGCACATTTTTAACATTAAATGAGATTAAATTTCCTTTTTTTATATTTTCAGGTAAATACAGATCGATAAAATCTAGTTTTTTCAATTCTTCAAGAGCATAATTAAAAACTTCATTTTCTAATGTGTTTATCGTTTCCATTCCTACTGAATCAATAAAATCTATAGCTTTACTTAATGAATAAATAGCAGCTACATCAAGTGTACCAGCCTCAAACTTAGATGGTAACTCTGCATAGGAAACATCTTGCTCATGAACATATTCAATCATATCACCACCAAGTAGGAATGGATTCATAGTGTTTAGCAAATCGTATTTACCATATACAATACCAACTCCTTGAGCAGAGTACATCTTATGCCCTGAAAATACAAGAAAATCACAATTTAATTTTTGCGCATCAATTCTTGCATGTGAAACTATTTGAGCAGCATCAACAATTGCAATAGCACCATTTTCATGGGCGATATCGATAATTTCTTGGATAGGAACTTCAAAAGGAATTACATTTGATGCTGCAGTAACTGAAACAATTTTAGTATTAGGATTTATCTTTTCCTTAAAATTATTTATATCTAATTCAAAATTATCCGTTAAATAAAAATAAACTAATTTTGCACCTGTTTTTTTTGCTATATTCTGCCATGTTACTAAATTAGCATGATGTTCAGCAATTGAAATTAAAATCTCGTCTCCAGGATTTAAATTATCAAGTCCATAAGATTTAGAAATTAAGTTTAACCCCTCTGTTGCGCTTTTCATAAATATTATCTCTTCCGCCTTTAATGCGTTAATATATTCCTTTACTTTATTTCTAGTATCTTCTAGTATTTGTGAAGACCTAACAGCAGACTTGTATGCTCCTCTATTTGCATTTGCATTAAAATTTGAATAGTATTCAGCAAGTGAATCTATTACAATTTTAGGCTTTTGAGTGGTTGCAGCACTATCCAGAAATGCTACATCATTATTTTCTTCACTTGTAAAAAATGGAAATAAGTTTCTAATTTCTGCATTTTTCATTAGTTTATTCCTTCTCTCAGTTCTTCTAATAATTCTTCTGAAATTTTTTCATCATCAATTAAATCAAAAATCGGTTTTAATTTTGATTCGATAATCATTCTTTTGGCTGCTAATGCATCAAAACCTCTTGAAGTGATGTAAAATAGCATATCTTTATCAATTCTCCCTGATGAAGCAGCATGATTACCAACAATATCATCTTCTCTCGCAAGTAATAATGGAATTGCCCAGTTTTTAACCGTAGGATCAAGAAGTGTAACAAATTCCTCTTCATTTCCTTTAGAAAGAGTACATCCCTTTTTGAAGTCTAAAGTTCCTGCAAATCTCTTTTTAGCAAAATCTTTAAGCACTCCATTTATAACCATGTCTGATGTGGTTTCTCTTCCTAAATGAGTGATCTCATATCCTAAATCAAGATATCTATTTTCATCTACAAAATAAGCAGTCTTTACATCAGCATGAGATTTTTCACTTCCTAATATAGCTCTATAGTTAGCATAGGAATCTTTTGCTCCCAATTCAATATGAATCAAATGCACATTTGCACTTTCTTCAATATCTGAAACTATCGATAAAAAACTTTTAGATATTTTTGATAATCTTTGAATAATAACCAATTTCAAATTTGAATTTTTTTCAGCTTTAATTTTAAATACGGAATTCTTAAATGCTTCTAAATCTTTTTCCGATTTATAGTCGAAAATTAATGTTGAATCTGTATTTTCCTTAACTAAAATCCCATGCTGATCAGATAAAAATTTATTATTTTCATCTAAATAAAATTTTTCTTCAAAAAATTTATCTTTATCTAATACATAAAATTTTTCATGATTTTTCAATTTTTGATTCAATTCTAAAATTTCCCTTGAAACTCCATATTTCTTATCTATAAAAATTTTATTGAATTCATCAGAAATTTTTTCACTTATAGAAGTTGAATATTCTTTGTACTCAATTCCATTCAACTCAATAACTCTACTATTCGCTTCTGTAAATCTCCAAGTAATCTCTGGAATTATATTAACTTCTGTTCTCATTAATTCCTCCTAACCTATTGACCCAATTAATTCTAAATTAATTAAATTATTCATTTCTACTGCATATTCCATTGGCAATTCTTTAGCTATAGGCTCTGCAAACCCCCTTACAAGCATCGCTTTTGCATCTTCTTCGCTCAATCCTCTACTCATCAAATAAAATATCTTCGAGTCGTCTATTCTACCAATTTTTGCTTCATGACCTAAATCAACGTCATCATTTTCAATAAGCATAACAGGAATTGTATCTGAAACTGATTCACTATCCAACATTAATGATTCACAATTTACATTGGATTTTGATCCCTTAGCATTTTCCTTAAAATGAACAAGTCCTCTATATATAGCTTCTCCACCACTTTTAGAAATAGATCTGGCGTTTATAGTTGAATATGTGTTTGGTGCAGCATGAACTGCTTTAGCACCAGTATCAAGTATTTGTCCTGAGTTAGCAAAAGAAATACCAGTATAATCTGATTTTGCATTTTCTCCAATTAATATTGAGGCAGGATATAACATTGAAACTCTAGATCCAAAAGATCCTGATACCCATTCTAAATGTGCATTTTTCCAAACTATTCCTCTTTTAGTATTTAAGTTATACATATTTCTGGACCAGTTTTCTATAGTAGAATATCTTAATTTAGCACCCTCTCTAACAAATAACTCAACCGCTCCAGCATGAACATTTATTACATTATATTTTGGTGCCGAACATCCTTCAATATAATGAACATACGCTCCTTCATCAACATAGATGAATGTATGCTCAAATTGTCCCGCTCCCGGTGCGTTTAATCTAAAATATGATTGAATAGGAATATCTACATACTGACCTTTCGGCACATATACAAATGATCCTCCTGACCACACAGCATAATGAAGCGCTGCATATTTGTGTAAATCAGGTTCCACAGCTGTACCAAACCATTTTCTAATAAGTGGTGCATGTTTTTGAACCGCTTCCTCCATATTTACATAAATAACTCCTAAATCAGTTAAATAATTTTTAACATTATGATAAACAGTTTCAGAGTCATATTGAGCACTTACACCTGCAAGCGCATTAATTTCAGCTTGAGGTATGCCTAGGTCGTAAAAAGTTTGTTTAATATCATCTGGTAAATTATCCCATGCATTTGTTTCACCTGATTTCGGTTTTACATAAAGTGTAATTTCATTAATATCAACTTCTGATAAATCTGGTCCCCATGTTGGATTTTCTTGTTCATAAAATAATCTCATTCCTTCAAGTCTCTTTTCAAGCATCCATTCTGGTTCATTTTTTTCAGAGGAAATTAATCTAACAATTTCTTCCGTCAGTCCCTTATCTGAAATTTTAGAATATTCAAATTGATTTTTTTTATCAAATTTACCTCTATCAATATCGTCGATTTGTGATTTTCTAACCATTATTCACCTCATCTCTGAATTGTTGATATCCATTTGTTTCAATTTCCTCGATTAGTGAAGCATCTCCCGTTTTAACAATTTTCCCTTCAATCATTACATGTACTTTATCAGGTTTAATACTTTCTAAAATTGAACTGTGATGCGTGATTATAAGTGCTGATTTTTCTTCATTTAAGAATAAATTAACTTCTTTTGATACTGTTTTTGTTGCATCAACATCAAGTCCTGAATCCGTTTCATCAAGCATAATAAATTTAGGATTTAGCATTTTCATTTGTAGAATTTCATTTTTCTTCTTTTCGCCACCTGAAAATCCAACATTTAAATATCTTTCAGCATAATCCTTATCAAATCCTAATTCTTCTAATTGTTTCTTTAGTTCTCTTCTAAACATCAAAAGTTTAGGTTTTTCTCTTGTAAAATTAATTTGTGCAGTTCTTATAAAATTTTCAACACTTATCCCTTCTACTTCTTCAGGATTTTGAAAACTCAAGAAAATTCCTAATTTAGCTCTTTTATCTGTTGAAAGATCTGAAATGTCTTCTCCATCAAATATAATTTCCCCTTTTGTCATTTCATAATCGGGATGATCCATAATCACTTTTGTTAAAGTTGATTTTCCTGATCCATTCGGTCCCATTATTACATGCACTTCTCCATCTTTAATTTCTAAGTCAATGCCTTTCAATATTTTTTTATCTTCTACCTTTGCATGCAAATCTTTAATCTGTAACATTTTTTCTCCCTTCAATTAATGTCTACTAATTTAGTATGAATTTAAGATAAAATATATAACAGATTAGTTTTCTAATCCGTTATATTCATTAACATATAAATACATGTTTGTAATATGCTTTAATGCTTTATCTGATTTTTTTATTTCAGATTTTATTTCTTTAATTTTTTTATCAATTTCTTTTTTTGAAGATATTGTATCTTCTAAATTAAATGGAAACAACTCGGTCATATCATCCATTTGAGTATCAAAATATTTAATTTTTTCTGATAAATCTTTTGCAGATAATCTACTTTTAGAGAATTCTAAATCTCCTAGTTTACTAAACGAATCAAAAATGATTTCAAATTGGCCAGTTTCTATAGAATATTTAATCATATTCCAATCTGTCTCTGTATATTGTCCTTTATTTATAAATGGATCATACTTGTCTATTAAAATTTTTAATTTATCTAAAAACTCATTATTCAAAAGTTGTCTAATATCTTTCAAATAAGCATTAAAATTATCCCTCTTATTTTTTAATCGTGAAATTTTGTTTTGTAAATTTGAATATTCTCTTTTGGCAAGAAAATTCATAAATTTAAAATGATTGTATTCTTCATGAATGCCATAAATAAATTTATTTTCTAACTCTTTGTCTATTATCATGGATTCATGAATCAATTCCATTTTTTTTATTTCATATTCTGAAAAATATTCAATATATTTATTTTCTAAAAACACTTTATATATGTATTTATAGAATAAATATTGTGCATATTTTTCAATATATAATTGTCTGTTTGACATTATAACCTCTTTCACTTGTAATTATAACATATTAAGCTCCATTAAAAAATAATCTACATAGTAGATAATTTTTTAATTTTGTAATTCTCTAATTATCAAATCAACCATTTTACTTACCCCATCATACATAAGATGAGTTTGATCTGACGCTAAATATTCTGGATTCTTAGATGCAACTGAATACCAGTCAACTAATCTTATGTCAGAATGTTTTTTTACATAATTTGCATATGTTTCATTAACTTGTTTTTCCCAACTATCTGGCATTTTAACATTTACAAATACTTTTCTGCTCTTTGGATATAATGCAACAATATTATCCAAATCTGTTTCTGAGAAAAATCCATTTGTTCCTAACATCACTACAAGAGCTGTTTTTTCTGAATCATATTTTTTGTATTGTTCAAAAACTGGTAATGATTGATATAATTGTCTACTTATTTTTGCATCGATTATAGAGTCAGGATATAAATCACTAATCCTTGAACCAACATTTACACCTAAAGAATCTCCAACTAAAATAATTCTGTAATTAATTTTAGTATCTTTTAGATTTTCACTATTTTTTTCATTTTTTGTTTCTTTTGTATTATTTTCTTTATTATCATTTATTTTTTTATTATCATTTATTTTTTTATTATCATTTATATTTTTATTTTTTTCTGTATTTATCTCTTCGGCTAATTTAACATTTTTAGTTTCATCTATAAACATTGTAGAAAGATAAGGCACAGAAACTCCAGATACCCCTATAATAAATAATCCTAAAAATACATATAAAATTACACTTCTTGATAATAAAATCCATCCCTTTTTTTCAGCTGAATTTACGAATCCATATCTAGCTATTGGTTTTTCAATATTTATATAAACTAAATATGATATTATTAGTGTAGCTAGTATCCTAAACACAGTAAACCAAATATTAGGATTTCCTACTTCTTTATGCATTTGCGATAAGACGATAATTGGAAAATGCCATAAATATATACCATAAGACATTTTCCCCACTCCCATTACAAATGGTATATATGAAAACAGCTTACTTATAATGTTCGTAATGGATCCAAAGGAAACTATCATTATAAATGAATTAATTGCAAAAATCAAAAATCCTACTCTATATACCCATGGATAAACTTCTGATACATTAAATATTAAGTATACATAAAGAGCAGTAGATGCAATTGCAATCAAATTTGATATTCCAAATCTATTTAATCCTTTTTTTGAATTCAATTTTTCCAAGGGATAAAAGAAATACCCGACAACACCTATTATTATTTCATAAATTCTAGTGTCTGTTCCATAATACACTCTACTCATATTATCAAATGTATATAAATAATTTTGTAAAAAGTAGCTAAATACTCCTATTACAGATATTAAAATAATAAATAAATTTAATCCTTTAGTTATTCTAAAATTGTAAAATCCCTTAAATAAAAATAAAATTAGAATAAATGATTGAAACATTACCCCAATATACCATAAATGTTTAAATGGATTTGCAACAAAATTATCAAAATATCCTACTTTATTCGTTATCAACCACCAGTTGCTTGTAAAGCTCAATCCGGCCAATGGGTCAAAATGAGATACATTTAATGCAGGTTTATTAAATAAGGTCAGAAATATTGTTACGACAAATACCAAAATAAATAGTCCCGGCCATAACTGTCGTATTCTTGAAATAATTGTAGAGAAAAATGGTACCCCATTTTTTTCTTTATTTTTTTTCACTAGTGAATTCGCTAATAAGTATCCTGATATAACAAAAAATAAATCAACTCCTATAAATCCCCCAGGAAACACCTTACTATTTATATGATATAAAACTACTGAAATAATAGCTATAGCTTTTAATAAATCAATTCCTGAAATATATTTTCTTTTCATTTTTACCCACCTACCTATAATAAAAAATTATATCACAAAATAATCAATTAAACATATTTGCATTAATCATTTTTATTATTTATAATATATCTATACAGAAACGGAGGCTAATATGACCGATTTTAAACATGGTTCAGTTAAAATTTCAAATGACATTATCGACCAACTTATTGCAGAAACAGCATTACAAGTAGAAAATGTTGAAGACGTAACTGGCTACAAAAACAAAAAGTTAGAAAAAAATAAAAAAGATGGAATAGTTGCAGTAATTAATGACAACAATATAGAAATTGCCTTAACTATTCATGTAAAAGAAAATAAAAACATATATGAAACAGCGGAAAACGTTCAAAAAGCATTAAAGGAACAAATCAATACAATGCTTGGGCTAAATGTAAAATCTGTAAATGTAATTTGTAAATAATTTTTACAATTAAATATAAAATGAAGTGTGGTATAAAAATTGCTTAAGATAATTTTTATACCGCACTTTTTTGTGTTCATCACTTTTTTGTGTTCATCTGGAGACATATTTTTTTATGGATATCTTGATGGTTAAATGATTTTATATTTTTTTAGTTTTTCTTGCATATTCGTATTTTTCATATTTACGGTAGAATTCTAATTTTTCCTATTTTATTCCCCATTTCTCGCCGTACAAAATACGGTAGAATTCAATG
>NZ_JBFNGB010000025.1:0-23303 GCF_046035835.1 Helcococcus bovis | reverse complement strand
TATAAAAAAAATAAGACCATATCTTTATGATCTTATCTAGTCTGAATACTCCTAGAGTTTTCAACTTCTTCTATAGTTCTATTTATTAAATCTCCTATATTGTTAATATGCTTATCAACTATGTTTTCAAAATAAATCGCATAGTAATATTTGTTATTTGAATTAACCAATCCATAGTCATATGATTTAGTATCTTTTTTTAATATGTTCTTATTTCCAAAAGTGCTAAAAATAGATTTTAAATATAAATCATTCTTTTCACGCAAATAGTGTTCAAAAACAGAACTTAGTGTATTTGATTTGTTATCATATAATTCTAATACCTTAGATATGTCTTTTACTGAAAAATGTATAAAATCATGTTCATTAAAATAGTCTCCTAGATATTCTTTTATTCTAATGCCTCTATACGCTAAATATCTATCTAAAATATTTTTCGCTGCATTATCATTATTTATATATGCTTCATTTATAATTCTATCTAATTTAATATTGGTTCCTATACTTGATTCATTATATATTTTACTTCCACCAACTAGATCTGATCTATCCAATATCATATTATCTTCTACTTTAATTATTTTATTATCTATAGCATTTCTAACTACTATAAGTTTCATTAGCGGTAAAATTTCTATGTTTTCATATTTAATTTCATCATTTAATTTTAATAAGGCTATATTACCTTTCTTTATATATAAAGAAAGTTTTTCTTCTATAATATTATTTTTATCTAGATACTCTTTTAATTTTTCATATATATATGATTCATAATTATTTTTAACCTTATTTTCAATTAAAAATCTATATTCTTCATTTAATGCATATTTTCCATCTTTACTATTATATTTTTTATAATATATATTTCTATTATAATTTTTTAATTTTTCATTATATATATTTGATGATGCAAAACTAAATTTATTATTGTTACTTTTTTTATAAAAGAATAACAAATATATGATTACAAATCCAAATAATATTAAAAAAATATATAACAAGTTTTTTTGTTTTTTCCTATTTGTCCTAGATTTATTTTGTCTTCTTCGCCTTCTTGACGTTCTTTCCTCATTAAGCACTTTTTACTCCACAAATTTTTTATATTCTGAGTATCCTTTTTCATCCATTTCATCATATGGAATGAATTTTAAACTATCTCCATTTATACAATATCTAAGTCCACCAAGTTCTTTTGGTCCATCATTGAATACATGTCCTAAATGTGTGTTTCCTGATTTACTTTTAACTTCTATTCTTTTTCTATTTAATTTATTATCTTCGTAGTAGTTTACCGCTTCTTCGATAGGTCTGCTAAATGATGGCCATCCACATCCTGAATCAAATTTATCAGTTGATGCAAACAATGGTTGTCCTGTAACTATATCAACGTATAAACCTTTTTCATAATTATCCTCATATTCACTTGAATAAGGCATTTCAGTATCTGCGTTTTGAGTTATTTGATATTGTTTTTCTGTTAATTTACTTTTTAATTCTTCATCAGATGGTTTAACATATTTTGTATATTTTAAATCATTACTGGATAGCGATAAATCAACGTGACAATATCCTCCCGGATTTTTTTCTAAATATTTTTGATGATATTCCTCTGCCATATAATAATTTTCTAAAATTTTATTTTCCACAACTATTTCTTTATCATAGTTATTTTTTACTAATTCAAAAAACTCTCTAACAATCTGTCTATCTTCACTATTTAAACTATATACGCCCGTTCTATATTGCGTTCCAATATCTCCACCTTGTTTATTTAATGATGTTGGATTTATAGTTCTAAAATATTGTTCGAGCAATTGGTATAAATTTATTTTTAAAGGATCATATATTATTTTTGTTGTTTCAGCAAATCCCGTAGATCCAGTGCATACTTGTTTATATGTTGGATTTTCTGTAACTCCATTAGCATATCCAACTTCTGTTAAAATAACACCATTAATTGTATCGAAGTATGCCTGAGTTCCCCAAAAGCATCCTCCAGCTAAATATATTTCCTTTTCATTATCTTTAACTTTAATTTTACTTTCTATTTTCATTTTTACCTCTTATATTTGTTTATATCTTTTAACATTTTCCTCAGAAAGAAAATCAAATGCATTATTTATTTTCTTAAACATATCTTCAGCATTTTTTTCTTTACTTAAATCCGGATGATACTTCTTCGCTAATTTTCTGTATGCTGATTTTATTTCAGAATAATCAGAGTTATATGAAACACCTAGCACATCACAAGAATTTTCATATTGAGTTTTAAATTGAGAGAAAGGAGTATATGTTTGTTGATTGCTATATCCACCTTGATATGCGCCACCATTAAATCCTCCAAATTGTCCAAAAGCTTCCTCGAATATTTTTTGCCATTTGGCATTCTCTTCTTCTTGCCTTCTTCGTCTAGCCTCTTCTCTTTTTCTCATCTCTTCTTCAAATTCTCTTCTCTTCATTTCTTTATAATCTTCTATATAATCAGAGAATTTTTTTGTGTTTTTTTGATTTTTAGTAATTAATTCTGCTTTTTCAAATAAATAATGATTTGTTGTGTATTCCCACATTCTTAAATAAATCAAACTTCTTTCCCCTAAAAACACAATTATTATAGGTAAAATTAGTATTAATAATAAATATTGCACATTTCTAGAAAATAACAATAATAGTAAGAATGGAAACATAAAAATCCCTATCAAACTTAAAATAAAAATTGGTATTATAAAAATTTTTATTTGTTTACTGAAATTTGTAATTAATTCAAATGTTTTTATAGTATATTTCATAATGAATTTATTTGCTTTAGCTAACTTATTTAATAAATATCCTAAAATTTTATTCATTTTCACCTCAACTTCTTAATATTTACTATTATATATTAAAAAATAAATATGTAAAAATTATATAGATGAAACTTCATTATGAAATATCCAATATATAAGTTTTTCTTTTACTTTTTTTCCAGTAGCTTTTTCCAGTCCTTGTCTATATAATTCTAACTGAGTCTTATAAATTTCTTCATCTATTTTTTTATTGGTCTTAAAATCAACGATAACCAATTCCCCATTTTCCTCAAAATACATGTCAATTTGACCATCTACTAAATATACATTTTTATTATCTTGAATTTTTTCTTCATATTTCATTGTAAAGGATTTTTCCTTAAATATATTTTCAGAATTCATTAGTCTCTTAAATAGGTTAGAATTTATATAATTATCTATTATAGATCTATCAATAAAGTTTAGCTCCATTTTTGAAATATAATTATCGTTTACTAAATTCAACAAAAATTCATCTATATCAAGATTAGCTACAATAGGTAACATTTCAAATATATAATGATATAGACTTCCTTTTTCAAGACTAGAAATTTCTTCTTTTGGAATATCCAGCAAAAATTTAGGTCTATTTGCCATTATACCATTAACTTCGATTTCTTTTTCTTCTTGACAAATAATTTCATAATCCTTGAAATCTGATGATGTATTTTTGTCTTTTGCAGATATTTCAGTAACCGTCTTTTTATATGGAATATCAATTTTTGATGCATCATAACTGTTATCTATTTTTTCTAATAAAATATCAATTTTGTTTTCAACAATTTTGTCTTCATTAACATTGATACTTCCTGAATCATCAACAGTTTTTATGTCACTATATTTTTTTATTAATTTAACAAAATCCTCATCATTTAATTTTATTTCGACGTTTTTTCCATTAAAATAATCTGAGTCTTTTTCTCTTTCAAAATAATCACCCGAAATTTTATCTTTAGATAATATTGAATAAATCCAAGAACTATATGATCTTAAATTTTTATAATCATCATCAATTGAAATATCTTTTGATGAACTAGACAAAAAATATAAACTTTGCGTAGCTCTTGTTAATGCAACATATAACAATCTTACTTCTTCAGATAATAATTCTCTTCTTTTTAATTCACAATTTTGCTTGTAATTCAAACTAGTATAAACTTCATTTTCATCTTTAATATTATTTTTTAAGGAAATTCCAAATTTTTCATTTAAAACAATATTACTTTTTAAATCTTCTTCATTAAATTTTGTATTCAATGAAACTAAAAATACATTTTTAAATTCAAGCCCTTTAGATTTATGTATAGTCATTATCCTTACAACATTATCTTCTTCTGATAGTTCTGCACCTGGATCTCTATCGACTAGTTTTCTTTCAATCATTTTATCAATATAATTTATAAATGAATTCAATGTTTGGAATGAATCTTTTTCAAATTCTGAAATTTCTCTTATAAAAATTTCTATATTATCTAAAATTTTATCTCCATATGGTTTAGATAAAACATATGACATATGACCACTATCCAATAATACGTACCAAGCTAAATCTGAAATTGTCATATTTTTTTCTAATTCCTTATATTTATTTATCTTAGAAGAATAATTTTTTATTTTTTCAACAATATCACCATGTTCTATTATAAATAATTCATCTTTTAGTGCATTTCTAAAGCAATAACTAAATGAATTATCTTTATTATCACCTCTTATATACGCCAAATCTTCATCCGTAAAATTACCAATTGTTGATTTTAGAACCGATAATAATGTGATGTCATCTGTATCATTGTCTATAGCTTTTAATATTTCTATAAAAACCTGCATTTCAATATCATTGTAAGAAAATTTTGTAGAATCTGAATAAAAAGGAATTTTTAATAGTTCTAAATTTTCACATATTTCTGGAATGATAGTAGAATTTCTTGCTAAAATTGCTATTTCATTATATGCAACACCAGTTTCATGCATTTCTTTAATCTTTTCTGCCACATAAATAGCTTCTGGATTTTTATCATAAAATTCTTTTTTCACATTAGTATCTTTTAAATCTTCTTTATTTTTTTTAATAAATGTAAATTCTATATTAGAATTTTTATCATTGTATTTTTCAAATCCAGGTGTTAATCTATGTGATTCATCATCATAGTTTACATCCCCCATCTCTTCAGTCATTAAATTATTAAATATAAAATTGTTAAAGTAAAGAAGCTTCCTTTCTGACCTAAAATTATGTTTTAAATCTATCGCACTATTTATACTCGTATCCCTTTTATACAATTCATATCTTTCTTTAAATATCAATGGATCTGCAAGTCTAAATTTATAAATACTTTGTTTAATATCTCCTACAAAAAACAAATTAGTTTCTCTTGAAATTTTATTTACGATATAATTTTGAACTTGATTTGAATCTTGGTATTCATCAAAAAATATATATTCAAATTTTTCACGAAGTTCATTTACTACTTCGTCGTCATCTAATAATTTAATAGTCAAATGTTCAATATCCGAAAAATCCATTGCACTTTTCTTTAGTTTTAATAATTTAAATCTTTTATCAAATTTTTGTAGTATCATATACATGGATTCTAAATTTTCCTTAGAAATATTTTCATAATATATATCTTCGTCTACGTTAAGTATAATTTCAGGAACTAACTTCTTAAATAAATCTCTGTATTCATTAATACTATTTTTAATATAATCTCTATCTTCAAAGGAAATATTTAATTTTTTACATTTTTTATCTGTGATACTTTCCATTTTTTCAAAAGAAAATTGATCTATATATTTTTCTAATTCTTCATAATTAGAAGTGTTTCTTATATTTACTATTTGATTATTATCAGAATTTATATTATCTTTATATATCTTCAAATCATTTGAATTAACAAATGAAATTATTTCATCATATATTTTTTCATATCTCGTATATAACTCATTAATTTTAGTTTTATAATAAAGAAACATTTTTTCTTTTCTATCATTATATTTTTCAGCATTTTCATAAAAATCTTTTGAGTGATATTTTCCAATCTGAGTTTCAAGCCACTCAAAAGGATTAATTTGTGAGTTTATAAATGTATATAATTTAAATAAGATTTCTTTTATATATTCATCACTATATTTTTTTGTGAAGTTATCAAGTAAAAAATAAAATTTAGAATCCTCGTTTTTATATAATTCATTAAACACATCATTCATTGCTTGCCATTTAATAACTTCTAAACTTGAACCGGTAAGAATCTTAAACGCTGGATTTATCCCTAATTTATAGAAATAACTTCTAAGAACTTCTATACAAAATGCGTGCATAGTAGATATTTGAGCATTTATTGTTTTATTATATTGTTTTTTTAAAAATATTTTAGTATCCGTGTCTACTTCTTTAATCCTGTTTGAGATAGTCTTTTTGATTCTATCCTTCATTTCAGCTGCAGCTTTATTTGTAAATGTTACAATTAAGAATTTATCAATATCAATTCTTTCTTCTTCAAGCAAATTAATAATTCTTTGTCCTAAAACTTGAGTTTTACCTGCTCCTGCTTGAGCTGATATGATAATATTTTTATTTCTTAAAAATACTCCTTCTTTTTGCTCTGGGGTATATTTTATCTCACTCATGTTCTTCTCCTAATTTTTCTTTTACAAATTTCCAATCAATATTATCTAAATATTCATATCTTAAATCTTCATCTTTAGAAATTGTTTTTATTTTAGAATAATCATATGGACTAAAGTTCTTCATTTTATATGGTCTTAACGAAATATCACCATTTTTTATTTTTTCAACAGTTTGTTTAATATTTTTCTTGTTATGCTCAAAAATATTCTTAAAGAATTTATCATCAACAGCATTATCTTTTTTTTCTAATGCATATGACCTGCCATCAAATTTAAATATTTTAGAATTATTTACATTTGTAATGTCAGTTTCTTCATCCAGTATTTTAAACAAGTTTTCATCATTATTTATTATTCCTTCAAGCTTAAAATCTTTGAACATTTTATTTTTATCTTTACTATTTCTCATTATTTCATAACTAATTTCATTATTTAATTTTTGATAAAAAGCACCTATTGCTTTACCATTTTTATCACTATTTACTGCAGCTTCAAGATAAAGCATTAATTGCAAGTCAACTCCATGATAAATTTTAGCTATATCAAAAGTTTTATTTCCTGTCTTATAGTCAATAACTCTAAAATACTTTGAACCTTTATAATCATATTCATCAACTCTATCGATTTTTCCTTCAATATTTACAACTTTATTATTATCTAATTTAATTTTTATAGCTGGAAATACAGCATTATTTCCATATCTTTCTTCTAAAAATATTTTAGATATAGAAGAAAAATCTATTTGTTCACTTATTATATCTAAATAAGATTTAGAGTGTTTCTTAATCTGACTTATAAAATATTTATTTTTTGAATCTTCAACTTTATAATCGTCAAATGTACTTTCTAAAGCTTTCTTAAATATCAAATTATTATCAACACCTTGTTTATTATATAAATTTTCTATTGAGTATTTCATATATTCATGCATGAAATTACCAGTATCTAATTTTGAAATATCATATGTGTTAAATTCTCTAGGTTTAATACCATATTTTATAAAATGTTCATAAGGATTAGCATTAAATAATTCTAATTGGCTTATGCTAAATTTATTCAAATTATATATTTTTTCAGCTATGTCACTACTAATATTTTTTCTGGTTTTATCTTTTCTTAATAATTGAATTGCATTTTGTACATTTTGATAACCATCATATTTAGAAGTTTTTTCTAATAATTTTTTTATAAATATAATTTCATCATTTGGAATATTCACTTTATTTTTTATATCTAATAATTTTAATGGAAGATATTTATTTATAAGTGTTTTAGAATAAATTAAATCTTTATATCTCAACTCATCTTTGCTGTAATTTTCAGAATTCATCATAGCTATAACCCATTCTAAAATTGATGCTTTTCCCATTGACTCATTTGATGAATTAACCAAACTATAACTAAAATGCAATTTTTCAGTTGATGTATATAAAAGCTCGTAAAAAGATAATAAGTCATTTGAATTAATATTTTCAGATATATTATTTAACTCTATCCCTCTATTTAATAAAACTTGTTTTTCATCATTCAAAAATATATCTATGTCATTATTAGTTATTGGATAGTATAAATTTGACATTCCTACTACATATATTTTTTTCACCGTATTAAATCTTGATCTTTTTATGTCCCCAATTATTATTTGATCTTGACTAGGGGGTATAATTCCAATCTTAAAATTATCAATGGATGATGTTAAAATATCAGAATATTTTTCAAATTCAATTTCTTTTTCTGATATTAATTTATAAATATCATCTAATAACAAAATAAAATTATTCCATATTAATTTATTTTCATCTTTTTCATCTTCATTTAGATTTTGTTCGTATTTATTATATGAATTAATTAGAATTTCATTAAAAAATAAATTATAAATTTCATTTGTAAAATATTTAAAATCACTTTTTTCTTTTATTTTATAAATAATACTATCTTCATATGTTTCACCAATTACATTTAATAAAATTTTTCTAATCATTAAAATTTTATTAATATTTTCCTTGTCTTCTTCAATATAGAATTTAGCATTTTCACTTATTTTAAAATACTTATCTTCAAAAATCATTTTTCCAAATATTTTTCTACGGGATATAAACGCTATAAAAGTATTTATTTCGTCATCTAAAGCTTGTAAAAATGAAGCTTTAAGAAATTGAGATATAGATACGGTACTTAAATTTGAATTTAACATATTTATCATAGACTTTATATATTTTATCATCGGATTTCTAAGTAAATTTATTGATTCGTCTATAAAATATGGTATTTCATTTATTTGAAATATTTTTTTAATTTTTTCAAAATATTCACTTCTATTTGTAACAATAATTGCTATATCTGAATATTTATATTTCTCATTTATTATATCTTTTTTTATATTTACCGCTAAATTTTCAATCTCTTGGTTAGTGTTGTTTGTCCTTGTTAGATAAATATTATCCAATTTATTAAATGTTTGGTTTATAGAAAATAAATTATATGAAAATAATTTATCTAGAAATAGTTCATTTTTAGTAAAAGATTTTTTTTCATCAAGTTTAATATATTCTATTTTGTTATTAAATTCTTTTTTTCTTAAAGAATTTAAAAATTTCATAGAAATATCAAACACCTCATAATCTTCAACATTTTCTTTTATATCCGTAAGCAATCTTTCATCTAGTGTAATATTAATAAATGTCAAATCTGAAATCTTATCAATCTTTGATACTATCTCTAATTCTTGCTTCGACATATCATTAAATTTATAAAAGAAAAATGAAATATTTTTATATTTTGTAGTATCTTCTATCTTATTAATTGCTACATCAGTTCTATCTATTAAATGATAATTTGTATCGTATTTATATTTTTGAAACTTTTCAAAAATAAGTATTATATCATGTAATTTTTGTTTTAATTCATTTTCCGTGTTATCCAAATTTAAAATTCGTTTTAAATCTTCAATATCAACTCTATTTGAAACTAATTGATCCATAAAATTTAAAAGTAGTTCAATAAAATCTTTGCTATATATATTTTTTTGAAAAATCCTTAATTCATCTTTTACTTCTAACAAGATTGATTGAATAATTAAAAATTTAGCAGAATCACTTAAGAAATTAAGTGTTCTGCCTCCCTTTAAATGTAAAATTTCATTTATTATTGTCTTAAAACTTTTAATCCTTAAATTTAATGTAGAATCTATATTAAGTGCTTCATACGCTTCCAATTCAGTCCCTAATGTAAATTGTTCAGGGACTACAATATATACATTTTTCTCCTCTGATAATTTTTGTTTTATTAAATTATATAAATATTTTTTACTATCATTTATATATCTAGACAATAATACTTTCAATTTTATCTCCTATTTAACTTAAAATTAATTTTGCAGCTCCGAACATTCCAGCGTCATTACCTAAAGTTGCTAATTCAAACTTAACATCTCTTAAAACTGAAAATGCATGATTCCTAAACGCTTCTTGAACTCCGTCAATTAAGAATTTACCTGCATTTGAAACTCCTCCACCTATTACAAATACATCAGGATCAACTATAGCTGCTATAATAGCTAATCCTCTACCTAGATGATTATTGTATTGTTTCATAATTTCTTCTGCAACTTTGTCTCCATCTTTTGCAGCATCAAAAATTTCTTTTGCTCCTACATAATCCAAATCTCTTAATATAGATTTATCATCATGTTCAAATAAATAATCTTGTGCTAAGTATTCTATTCCTGTTGCAGATGTAACTTGTTCTAAACATCTATTACCTCCACAACCGCAAGTTCTTGATAAAGGTTTTTCTAAAAATGGCATATGACCAATTTCTCCACCTGATCCAGTTCTCCCAGATATAATATTACCATCAACTACTATTCCACCGCCAACACCTGTACCAAGTGTAACCATTACTACGTTTTTGTAGCCTTCCGCTGATCCTTTCCATAATTCACCAAGTGCTGCAACATTAGCATCATTTTCAACTAGTACTTTATACCCTAATTTGCTTTCAATATAATCTGCAACATTAGTATTATTTTCCCAACCTAAATTTACAGCTGTTTTTACTATTTTTTTATTTAAAATTGGACCTGGTATACCGATACCTATTCCTTCTAAATTTTCCTTATTTAGTTGATATTTTGCTATGATTTTCTCTAAATGTTCTACCAAATCAGGCAAAATTGCTTTTCCATTATTTTCTGGATTAGTTGGTATATTTGATTTATTGATTAATTCTCCTTCAGTAGTAAACAAACCAAATTTCATACTTCTACCACCAATATCAATACCTACAACATATTTCTTCACTTTAATCCTCCAAAAATATTTTTATTCATATTCATTATATCAATAAATGTCAATGTTTTCATCAAATTTCTGTATTTTACTTTCAAAATATTTGAAATACATTTAATAATATTATATACTTAACTGGTATTTTTAATACATAGTGTTTACTTGGCACCCACTATAAAAATCAAGGAGGAAAAATGAAGAAATTAACATTGGAAGAAATGTCAAGACAAGCTATTATAGCTGCAATTTACGTAGTGCTTACTATAAGTATAGGTGATTTTTCTTATGGACCAGTACAATTTAGATACTCTGAAATACTAAATTTATTAGCATTCTTAAATCCTATAAATGCTATCGGTGTTACATTAGGAGTATTTATTTCAAATTTCTGGTCTACATTAGGATCTATAGATTTAATTTTCGGAACATTGCATACAGCTATATCTCTATTTTTAATAACTAGAACAAAAAATATTTGGATTGCATCATTTTGGCCAACAATTTTTGCTTTCATAATTGGTTATGAATTATCATTTTTAGCTGGATTTGGATCATTTGAAATTATGACATTACAAGTAATGACATCAGAATTTATAATAATGACAGTAATTTCTGTTCCAGTATACAAATTACTAATGCAAAATTCAAAATTTGTTGAAGTAGTTGGTGGGACAAGAAAAAATATTTAGAACAAAAAAGGTATAAGCTCAAAATGAACTTATACCTCTTTTTTATTTGTTTTCGTTTTTAATTTTCAATTTATTGAAAAATACTTCTGCAATTTCTTCTGTTTGTTGTCCTAAAATAATTTGAACTTGTGATCCAAATGGTACGACACCTATAACTCCATAAATTGATTTTAAATCTTCTTGTTTTACTTTTTCTATATCATTTACTTCTACTCTAATTCTTGTTTTACAATTAGACATAGATTCGATATTTTCTATTCCGCCCAATCCTTCTAAGATTGAAACTGTTAAATCTGAAGTACTCATATAATCCTCCTATTAAATTTCGTTTTATATATTATACCACTTTTTAGTAAAATTATAAATTATTTTTATGTTTTTTCGCATTATTTACATATTCATCAGCATTTTTTTGAATTGATGTCACTTCTTCATCTGTCAATTCTCTAATAATTTTAGCTGGAGATCCTAAAATCAATGATTTTGGTGGAAATTCCTTATTTTTAGTTACCAATGAACCAGCGCCAATTATACTATTTTCTCCTATTACAGAATTATCTAATACTATAGATCCCATTCCTACTAAAACATTATCTCCTAGTTTTGCTCCATGAACTATTGCAGAGTGTCCAATCGTAACATTATTCCCAATGATTGTATCTGAATCGTGTGACAAATGCACCACGGCATTATCTTGAACATTTGAATTTTTTCCTATAACAATTTTACCATAATCAGCTCTTAAGGTAGCATTATACCAAACTGAAGAGTTTTCGCCAATTTCGATATTGCCAACAAGTTGAGCTCCTTCTGCTATAAATACAGAATTATGAACTTCTGATTGTGTACCTTCCAAATTTTTTACTTTAGATTTTTTATTATCTTTTTTTATTACATCTTTATTTGCATAATTCAAATCATTCTTAAAACATCCAGCAAAAATATAATCTACTTTAAATCCATCTAATTGATTTAGATCATCAAAAAGTTTCATAACACTCTTACCATAATCACCTAAATTTACTTGAATCATATCTGCATTCATAATCAATACACTTAACGAATCTTGTTCAGATAACAAATCCCATAGTGAATCTAAGTTTCTTGCATAATAACCTGGCAATCCAAAACTTTCTTTAACTATATCATGAAATTTTTCCTTATTTGTAAAATCTTTTCCATTTAATACTATATTATTCATATATCACCTCAAAATTTTTATAGTGGTCTCCAGTATAATAAATTACTTTGCCTTCTCTTGTATAAATTAATCTTTCCGCTCCACGTGTGCCACCTCTATAGTTTACATCCGCTTCAAAATATTTTTCATTTTTAGGTAGCTTTCCTTCTCTATTAGAAAAAACATCTCCTCCTATCACTCCTCTATCAGTTACATCCCACAAATTACCCTTTGAAGCAATCCAACCTAATTTTTTAGCTTCATTTTTAGTTAGATAGTTTTTGGGTAGTCTTTTAAAAGTGTGTAAATACAAAGCAACATCTTCTTTTG
Source organism: Helcococcus bovis (assembly GCF_046035835.1). Taxonomy (NCBI): domain Bacteria; kingdom Bacillati; phylum Bacillota; class Tissierellia; order Tissierellales; family Peptoniphilaceae; genus Helcococcus; species Helcococcus bovis. The sequence continues at coordinate 10,366 of NZ_JBFNGB010000025.1, read as the reverse complement.
AATAATAAGATTTATTTTCATCTAATTGGATATTACTAGTAATATTATTATTTACTTGTTTGTTATCACTAAATAATATTGTTTTTGTTGCAAATACAAATACTATTCCCAATAATATTAAAATACTTCTTAAAATTTTTTTATTTTTCATTCTAACCTCTTTTACTCTATATTTCTTCCCAATACATTAACATATAAACTATTAATAAAATTAATGGTGAAATCAAAATAGATTGTAACCCCATAAACCTTGATAAATAGCCACTAATTCCTGCACCAAATGCAAACAATATAATTATACCTGTATAGTAGAAAAATATTCTCAAATTGTTGATATTTTTTTTATTTTGATATATAGATAAATTTTCCATTGCACTTCTAATATTTCCAATACACATAGTAGTAGCATAACCTGTTCCGTGTATTTTTCTAAATGCTTGTACTTGCATTGCACAAGAAAAAGAAACCATACCTGTAGCAATTAAATTAAATTTTTCAGGTATGAATGCTACTATAATCAAAATAATTATTTCAAAAGCTACAACTAGTTGTCTCCAATGTATTTTTTTATTATTTTTGTATTTTGTCCTTAATTGTTCAGAAAAATATACACCTAAAGCAAATAAAATTAAAGGAAATAGATAATGAAAAATTTTAGAAAAATTTCCTGTGAAAATATTCTGACTCATGAGTACAATATTACCTGTTTGTGCATTTGAAAATACTTTACCTCTTAAATTATATGTATATGCATCTTGAAAGCCCCCAGAAAAAGCTAACAAGGCTCCTAATCTAAAACTTTCTGATGTTTGTTTTTTTATATTAAAATCAATCATATCACACCTCACTACTATTTTACCTCAATTTATCTGTTTGTAAAATATCATATTTGACTTTAACGTTTATATTTTTTATAATACAGATATATGGGGATACTCAGGTTTCGACGGGGTATTGGAACAAAGATAAGCATGTGGAAGGGCATACTTCCTAAAAATAGCAAATTAAATTTAAACGCAGAAGATAATAACTTCGCTTTTGCTGCTTAATTGCAGCAAGTGCTAACTGAAAGTTTCCCGACACTTTCACTTAGTATCATATTTTTCGGGCAACCTATTTTGTAAAGCTTTGAACGAAATAGTGTACTATGAAGCTACTATTTAAAATATTTTGTTGATTTATAGTTTATATGGGAATTTTCAAAATTAACTAAACATGTAGAAATTTTTTCGGAAGGTACTTCGGACGCGAGTTCGAATCTCGCTATCTCCACCAAATATACCTCTAAACGTGTATTTTTACACGTTTATTTTTTTAGTGATACTAATTTGATACTATTTATTTTTTTACCTCATTATTTCCCCTCTATCTTCTATCAAATTGTTAAATATTTTTAATAATTCAAAATACTTATTTTTATTTGTTTCTTCTTCCAGTTTATCCAATATTTTATTAATTTTTATGTTTATATTTTCAAATTTAACTCTTTTATCTTTTATCATTTGCCGTCTTTCTTGTGGTGTTAAATCTGGATTGAAATTCATGTTATACCCCTATTAAATAAATTTGTAAAATAAAAGGGAGCAACAATGCCCCCTTATGTTATTCATCTTTCCACTCTCCAACTATTACATCAGTACTCATATTTATATCCACTTTATCAGTCCACATACCGTATCTTTTCCCTAATAATTCAAGGGCTTTTAATTGATGTGATACTCTTATAGGTATTTTTACAACTTGGCCATCTTTTGTAACCTCATAGTCTATTTCTTCACGTCTAGCTATTGCAGTCAATAACCTTAATATTTCATCTTGCTTTATTATTGCTTTATCTTCTAGTTCTTGCATTCTATTCTCAACATATTCTTTAATTAAAAGATTTTCAAGTAATTTATATGCACTATTTCTCGCATAAGTTTTAGAATATCCTACATTAATAGCCGATTGAATAGCACTACCAGTTATTATATAATCATCTGCAAATTGTTTTTGCTTGATAGTTAATGATTTCATTATGCGTTAGCCTTTTGATAGTAGATACCATATTTTTTATTTTCTAATACAAAAGCCCCATAATTTACCCTACCCTCTACAAGTGAACCGCTTATAAATGGTGGGTTTTCATGTATCTTAAATTCTTCTAATTTAACCGGTCTAACTGTAGCTGATTTATGTGCTATCATAAAACCAAAGTCACCGGGTAATCTTCCCTTTGATACTTTAACAACGTTTAAGCCGTCTACAACTCCAACAACCCCTTTAATTAACATATCTTGAGCGATTGTGTTATCTCTTAAAAATCCACTTAATTTTAATAAGTTGTGTACTTTTGTTGATACTATTAATGTTCGTTCAGTTTCAGGTATTAATTTTTCATCTAATACCTCTTGAGCCTTTAATATTTCTTGATATATATTATCTTTTGTTAACTCTGTAGCTTTTTGTATTGTTCCAGCTTTTTCGCTCATTCTTAAAATTGTAAATGTGTCAACCTCTGGAATAATAACCTCTCTTTGTTGTCTTGCTAATGCAGTAGCCCCTTGTAATACTCTTTGTGTTTCATCTTCATCTAATTTATCAATAGCGAATGTAAATGAACGATCTTTTTCCAACTTATACTCTATTATTGTTGCGTCTAACCCTTGAATTTCGCCATATCTTGATATTTCTTCTCCTGTTCCTTCTCTATCATAATCATTCATTGAGCTAGTCTTTACAGAATATATTTTAATTGTGTTTGCTCCTGTAAAATCATAGTCATTATTTGTAAATAATTCTGATTTTGATTGCTCGGTAAATTGTTCGTCTACTTGTTCCTTAAATTTTGTAACTAAATCTATCGCCATATTTTTTTATTTCTCCTCTTTATCGTTTAAATATTTCTTTAATTTTGGTATCTAAATCATTATGTTGTACCTCTATATTCCTTGGGGGTGTTCCTTTTAACCTTTCGGATACGGCATTTTCTATGCCTTTTTGCAATCCGTCCGTAAATAATTTCTTGATACCCTCGTAACTTTTCTCAATTGTTTTATTATTTGTATAGTCGACATGGTTAGCTAATTCTAATGGTAAGCCCTCAGCCTGTAACTGTAATACTACGTTGAATTTATTTTCTTTGATTGTTACAGCCTTTTCACGCTCTATTAAATCAGCTTCCAAATTTTGTTCGTTTAATAACTTTTCATATCTTGAACGCTCTTTCGCTACTATTCTTTTAGCCCTATCAGAAATTATTTTGTTAATTTCTTCTTGGGTGAATAAGCGTTCGTTTTTTTCTTCAACTTTTTCAGTAGGCTCTGTGTTTTCCATTTCTTCAATTTCTTGATTTTCTTCTACCTCATCAGTTGAAATATTTTCCATTTCTTCAATGTTTTTTTCTGTACTATTATCCATTTTGTACCCCTTTTCAGTTTATTCCCACTATCTCTAGTGATACTATAATTATACCATGTATCCCTTGAAATTTAGCCGTTTAAGGAAATATAATTCCATTAGTTTTTATACATTCCAGTAACTAAAAACATTTTTATGAAATCGTGGTATAATTAATATGTACTTAATAAAAAAGTACAAATTGGAAAAAGGAAAAAGGGTTTTTTCCCCCTTTAACTTCTTTTACACGCTTTCGATTTTCTTTACACATTGAAAATTGCAAGTCATATATAATAATTGCTTTTATATTTCCTTATATAATTGCTTTTATTGCTTTTCACTTAACCGAAAAAGTGAAATATTCTTTCATTATAGCCTACCTTAATTGGTGGGCTATTCCTTATTTAAAACAAAAAAAGACTGTTACCAGTCTAATTTCGCTATTATATCATATACTCTACTTTCTTATTTTTATTTATATTTTTTCACCCTCTTATTTATTTTATAAAATAAATAACTTATTATGTGAGAGTGCTATTTATTTTATTTGTCTTTTTCGGTAAATAGATATTTTATTGCGTGTGTATTATTATCTATCTTCCTATCTAAAATCATTATCAAGACTAACAATAATATATCGCTTATAATAAGCATTAATATTATAAATAAATTCATGTATCACCCCCTTTCAATGATAGTATTATTGAAATAACTCCCTAAATTAAACTTAACCACTTATTTTTTTAAATCATACCCACAATTACCCATTGTATTAGCTTGTAAGACGTGTTTTACATCTCGTTAATGTATTTATATGCTTAATCTATAAAAACGTCTTACAATTGATTTTATGCGTTATTTTTATATTAAGTTTTATTAGGTTTTAGGTTTTTTCGTTTTTCAGGAATAACCTTATAAAATTATTACTTTTCGACATTTTTGTCGGAAATAGTTGTATTACTTTATCTCATTTTTGAGCTAAAGTTATATACATTCAAAATTAAATAACTTCTTAAACAATTCTATTTGTTCTAATTCTTCTATTTGTTTGTTTATATCTATTAAATTAACACTTGTCCCGTCATTTACTGGTTTAACTCCATTATCTTTACAATGCCTAAATCCTTGTATATGCCCCCAATTAAAAGCTAATAAAGTAGCGTCAAAAATTATCTCGCTTATGCTTTGTGGGGCTTGTAATTCCGTTGTAATTCTGCATATTAACTCAAATATTGAAGCACTACACCCAAAATCATCGTGTGCTTTAATTTCCTTGATTTTATTCTTAAATAACATTATTTTCTTAAAATCTTCTATTGTCATATCGTTCATAAATCTTCTATTTGCTTGATTTTGTAATTCTTTATTTTCCATTTCTTTTTCCTTTCTCTTGCCAAAAACTACCCCTCATGGTAAAATAAAGTTGTTTAGACTGGTTATTTTACCAATTTTATGGGGTTAGCTTTTAGCTAATCTCTTTTTGTTTTGTAGTAAATATAGACATTCTTTTCATTATTCTTTTTCAGATATTTCTGCACTATAGAAATATTTTTCTCCCTTATTTGGTACGAACATAATTCCACCCATTGAGGCTATATCATAATCCCTATATTCCCATTCAATTTCTTCTTGTGCTTTTAATATTTCTTCTTCTGTATCTTTCAAAACATTTATAAAAAATAACTCTTTCATTCTTTACTCCTATTTAATTTATTTTTTTATATAACATGTATATAGTGTCATAGTGTACTAAGTGTACCAACATTGAAATTTCAACGTTTAAGACTATTTTTATATGCTATTTTCCTGTACACGTTATATATTTGTGTTAATCTCTTATTTTTTATATTTTTACATAGTGTCCCAAAATATTTATACTTTTTTCTTCTGTAATACAGACTATTACTATATTTGTACACATAATACACTAGTACACTAAAAAGTGTTTATATAAAAAATTATTCTTTAACAAATATATATGTTCTTTTATTATCAATTTTTGAATAAGTAACAAATATATTAAAATGTTTTTGTAGTTCAGGTATTAATTTTGTAATTCTTCTACCTATTTTACTTATTGTCAAATCTTCGCCCTTTTCATCGATCCGTTCAAATTCCGGAATTAAATCTAATATATCAGTCGCGGAAGCCTCTAATTTAGGCTTATTCTCCAATTGTTTTAATACAGCTTTAACAATAGGGTTATTTCTTAACTTAAATAAATACATTGTTCTTTGGTAATTATCAACTGTATCTTCAACCTCAAATAACAACGTTTCGGGATCTTTAGATAAAATTAAATCTTCACCTTGTAATTTTCTACTTTCAACCATTAATCTGAATTTCTTATCTTCATCTTTTGCTAAAATAATATTAAAATCAACAGCTCCTCTATTTGCAGTGGAACCCATTATCCTATCTTGTAAACTAACCCCTTGTGTATTTTTGTTTAAGTGAGTTACTAAAAGACATGATAGTGCGTATTTATCTGCTAAATCTTTATATACTCTAATTTCGTCATAAGATTGTTCATATAATGGTGTTTTACTGTTTTTTCTCTTTGCAACAATGCCGTATGTGTCTATCGCTATTACTTTAGCGCCATACTCCAATATATCGTGTTCTAATATCCTAAATAATAGTTCATCATCTCCAACGGGTAAATCATAAATCGTTGTGAATGCGTCTGTAATCAATTTATTCCCATACATTGTAGTCAATCTGCATTTCATTAAATTCTCATCCATTTCTAAACTGTAATAAATCACATTACATTTTTTTGTTCGTCTACCCAAAAAGTCCTCTCCATTAGATATTGAGTTTAACATTTGTACTGCAAAAAATGATTTTCCGATTTTAGGTTCACCAGCCAACCACCCAACCCCTTGGGGTAGTAACCCCTCAACGTATGCCAATGGTTTATGGTATGATATTTCATTAAATTTATATCCTTTTGTCACTTTCCTGTTTTTTAAGGTGTGTAAAAATTTATTTTCTTTTGCCTTTTCTTTTTCTATTGTTTTCTTAAAATCAAATCTTTTTTGGAATGTATATTCAGTGCGTGGAATTTCTTTTCTTAAATGATAATCAAACATTTTTAGATTGCCTTTTTCATGCTCTGGATTACCATTCGCAAGTAATGCCATTAATTCTCGCCCTGTATCTTCCTCAAGTTCTCCTAATTGTACACCTTTAACTATTGAGAAAAAAGGTGGTAAAAACCTTTCATAATCTGAAATATCTTCACGACTTAAATGCTCACTTACCAGTTTTATAGCTTGCTTATTAGTGTATTTAGTCGGTGCTACTTGTATTTCTTTTATGGTATTTTCGTTTTTATCCTTTATCGTTTTAATATAGTCATCAACCTTTAAAAATCCTTTTTCTTTTTCAAATTCAAATATAGGTTTTATATTTGCTATTCTAGTTGGTACATTAAAAGAATGTTCGGGTTTAATACTTGCAGTATCAAAACATTCTATTAATTTAGATTTTTTTATAAAGTTTTCAAAAACTCCCTCATATTCTTTTACCTTTATTGGTCTATCAAACGGAATTACAATTCTAAATTTACCGTTTGTGCCGTCATAACTTGCAGTAGAATATAAAACATAATTTATATTTAATTCTTTCATTCTTTCTCGTGTTTGTTCCATTTCGTCATGTGTTAAACTATCATAATCTAATGTTAAACCCTCACGATTCAATAAATTCTCTTTTGACTTATTGTTTTTATTATTGAATGAACCAAATATAAAAAAACCCTGTATCCTTTGCTTTTTGTTGTTCTGAATTGCTTAAATTCTTGTAGGTGTCTAAATCTATATACATATTTTTAAAATCGCTTATATGGCGAATAAATGCTTCCCACGTGAACGATTTAGGAAATATATCTCCACTATAAATAGTTTTACCGAAAACAATATTAAATATTCTTTCAGTCATCTATCACGCTCCCAACTTTTTTATAAATTCCTTGCATTCTTCCTCGTCTAGTCCGTATCTTTCAAATAAATAAGTATCTAAAACTAAACCTCGTCTAGTTCTCTTGCCTTTTTCTTCTAATTCTTTGTTAAGTTCTCGTATTGCATTGTATGCATGTGATTGCTTACATTGCAATATTTCCATAACTTGATTTACATTAAGTAACATTGTTACCCCCTTTCTAATTTATTTTATTGTTCCTTTAGTATGATTTCTTGTACTGGAACGTTTAAGCCTTTAGCTAGTTTGTTTACTATTTTAGGACTTGCAAATCCACGACCCAAAACCATATAAATCCATTGTTTAGAAATGTTTGATTTTTTAGCTAATTGACTTTTACTAATTTCATTACTTGCCATTAATGCGTTTATTTTGAATAAATCTAATTTCATGTTTTTTACCTCCTTTTTTTTTATTTTTTTATATTAGTTATCTATTACATTTATTATATTACTATTACTAAAATATTTTGTCAATAGTTTTATAATATTTTTATGATAGTATTATATTACTTTTGTAATAAATTTGTTCTATTTGCTTTTAAATGATATTATTTTACTAATAGTAAAGTATAAAAAAAGAGGTAAAATATGAAAACTAATAATAAAAAAACAAATTTTGGCGATAGATTAAATAGTATATTAAAAGAAAAAAAAATTTCTCAATCAAAATTAGCTGAAATGACCGAAATTTCTCAAGGTGCTATAAGTCAATATATAATAGGCACTTACAAACCAAAATACGACAAAATAAAAGCCATTGCAGAAGCTCTAAATGTAAATGTAGGTTATTTGATAGGGTTAGAAGATATTAAGGATAAAGACCCTAATTTAAGAATTATTAATAACTTGATAGAATTAACCTCAAACAATAAAATGGAATGGGAAAAAAATAGTGATGGATATTTAGCTTTTATGCGTAAAGATTATTCTGTAATTTTAACAATTTCAGACGAAAACGACATTTCATTACATTTCTATAATGAATTAGAAGAAGAAAATAAAGGGGCTTTTATTAATAGCGATGTTTCGGAATATAAATCTTTGCTTGAGGACTTATTACATTTAGTAGAATACGCAACCAGTAATAATGCGTATCTAAACAATATATTATCCGTATTAGATGAAATGATGGACGAACAGGACTAACCATGCCAACATATAAAGACGATAAAACATGGTATTGTAAATTTTACTATACAACTTATGACGGAAATAGAGTTCAAAAGTTGAAGAGAGGGTTTAGAACTAAAAAGGAAGCTGAACAATACGAACGTGAATTTTTATTATCTCAACAATATCAACCCTCAATGTTATTTGTAGACTTTTTAGAAATATATAAAAAAGACGTATATCCCACATTGCGTAAACATTCAATACAAAATAAAACATACGTCCAAAATAATAGAGTGCTACCATTCTTTAAGGATTACCGAATAAATGAGATCACAACTAAAGACATAAAGAAATATCAAAATTGGTTACTTAATAAAGGGTATTCATCAGCAACTATTAAAGGGGGTCAACGTGAGTTCTCTGCAATAATGAATCATGCAGTTAAATTTTACAACTTAAAAGAAAATCCAGCCTCTAAAGTTGGAACAGTAAAAAATCCTAATGAAATGCCCTCTAAAATGCGTTTTTGGACGTTTGAAGAGTTTAGCCATGTAATATCATTAGTAGAAGATAAAAAAACTAAATTAGCCCTTAATCTGCTTTACTGGAGCGGTATTCGTAAAGGCGAAATGTTCGCCCTTACTTATGAAGATATAAATTATATAAATAACACGGTAACAATATCTAAATCATATCAGCGATTAAATGGTAATGATATAGTTACCCCTACAAAAACATATGAAATTAGAAAAATTAAACTCCCTAATTTTTTAATTGAAGATATAAAAGAATATCAGCACGGAGCATTAAACCCTAATGGAGTAATTATTGAATGGGGTAAAAACTTTATGGAAAATGAAATAAAACGTATATGCACTGATACAGGAATTAAAAGAATACACGTTCATGGTTTAAGACATTCACATGCTAGTTATTTAATAAATAAGGGTGTTAATGTGGTATTGATAAGTAAAAGATTAGGTCATAAAAATACAAGTATGACGCTTGATACTTATTCTCATTTTTTCCCTAATGATGAAATAAATTTATTAAATACCATGAATGAAGATTATAAAAATATGGGAGTTGAGAATATAAAAAAGTGATACTATTTTGATACTAAAAAAATCAAAAGCCATTATATTTTAATGTAATATGTGGAATATAAAAAATAGAATAGCTAAATTAAGCCATTCTAAAAATTAAAAAACTGTATAACATAGTCTTTTAGTTCTCGCTATCTCGACCATAGTATAAATCTATGAGACTATAAAAATAATGAAAAAGGTACAAAACTATATTCATTATAAAGACGTAAAAAGTCAAACTAGACAGTATTTGTGGCTAAAATTTAGTTAATTGAGTATATACTGTATAAAGGGTAGAGAAATCTATCCTTTTTTTATTTTGCATATATAGTATAATGTTTCTTATAAAGAGAAGATGTTGAAAAATAAATGATAGATTTCAAGCGATGAGTACTATGTTATCTCATTTTACTCAATCTGTTTTTTGAAATAAATATAATAATTTTTATGAATAGTACAAAAATAATATTTTTTTATAATAGAAATTAATACTAAATAAAAATTGACATAAATGCCTTGTAGGAGTATAATTAATTTGTTAGCTCGATTAGCTCAGTTGGTAGAGCAGCGGACTCTTAATCCGTGGGTCCAGGGTTCGAGCCCCTGATCGAGCACCATTGTATATTATAGAGAGAAAAGGCTAAATCTTGAGTAAACTTTAAGATTTAGCCTTTTTCTTATGGTTTAAATTAATACTTTTTTTGCTTATTTTGTACCTGTTTTAACCTATTTTAACCCTAATATACCTAGTCTTGTGACACACTTTTAAAATAGTATATAAAAAAAAGAGTTAGACCTCAA
>NZ_JBFNGB010000024.1:0-25595 GCF_046035835.1 Helcococcus bovis | reverse complement strand
AAAAGCTAATTTTCCAACTCTATTTTCTCTATTTTATTTTATTTCTTAAACTTCTTTCCTTAAAATAACTCACTATAATATACGTCATTAAACATATGAATATTATAAAAATTATAGGAAAATATTTAAATTCTATGATATAAATCTCTACTAATTTAATTAAAAATCAAATAGTAAAAAATGATAAATTTATAGGATTTTCATAATAATGGTATCCTTTTAATTTTTCGTTTTGATTATCTCGCTTTGACCAAATAAACTTTTTACCAGAATAATATTTTTGTTTAATATACGACCTATATATTAGATATACCATAATAAATAAAAATAATATATTAAAAACTATCACAATAATGTCTTTAACATCCATAAAAACTCCTATAAATTTGTTTTATTTTATTTTATATCCCCCAAGTCAAATCCTTGTTCTTTCGCTACTTGTAACAATTCTTGTCTTTTAACTTGTTGTTTTGTATATTTTGCAATTGCTTGTTCTGTAAATTTATCAACAGGACTATTTGCATTTCTAAGATCGTAGTATTTTACCATTTCTTCATCATATTCCTTAAACACTTCATGATAGTTTTCATATTTTTGATATGAATCTGTAAAAATTCTATTTTCATAATTCATTCTTGGTTTTAATTGTGGGTCTTGGTCTGGATATCCGATTCCCATTCCTACTACAGGGAATGTGTGTTCTGGTAAGTCTAAAATTTCTACAATTTTTCTAGCATCATTAAGAATCGAACCAAAATATACAATCCCTAAACCTAATGATTCTGCAGCATTTGCAACATTTTGAGCCATTATTGCCGCATCAGTAAATGATGAAAACAATCTATCTACATCATTTGTATGATCTTCTGGTGCATCTGCCTCTTGTAAAATTCTATGATTTCTATAATTATCAGCAACATATATCCAAAATTCAGGAGCTTCATTTACATATTTCTGAGTTGAAATTTCAGCAATTTGAGCTCTTTTCTCTTTATCAACAACTCTTATTATAGAAGCAGTTTGCATACCTATTGAAGTTGAAGTCCTATTAGCAACATTATATAAAGTTTCTAAAACGTCATCAGATAACTTCTCATCCTTCCACTTTCTAATTGATCTATGGTTTAAAATAGTTTCTATAGTTTTATTGGTTTTCATAGTCCCTCCCTTTTTCTCATTTATACCCATAATATATTATTTATACTCTTAAAAATAAAGTTCACTTAGGCACCTCTTAATTTTCATTATCTGTTAATGTCGATATAAAATTTTCTATTAATCATAACCACCAGCTAAGCTGATGCTTTTTATTTTTTCTACTTCTCAATAGGCACTGCTGTATGATTTCCATATGATTTATTTGTTTTCAGCCCATGGGTTTTTCATTTTTTTACTCCCCCACGTTTTAATATCAACATAAAAATGTACAAAATTGATTATATTAGCATTAAAAGGTTTGACTCCGCAGGACGCAAGCACCCTTTAGGGTGTATAATTGTGCCCTTAGAAAATCTAAGGGAGATTGATTATTTACAGACCCTTTATTTTTCCTAATTGTTTCTTATTATTCTAAGTGTTTCTTTGATTTCTTTTGTTTTTGTTGCTTCTTCTAGTAAGATTTTTATTTCTTCATCTGTTAGTTCTTCTGCATTCTCTATATGACTTTCTAAGATTGCTCCTCTTGTTATGAGTCTATGCGTTCTTTCTTTTCTTCTTTTTACTATGTCTTATTTTAATATATTTTGTTCTTGATTTTTTAGTTGCCTTAATCTTTCTTCTGTATCTTCTATTTTATCTTTTATTTCTTTTGACTCTTGTCTTATTTGTTATAGTTTTTTCATATAAAACTTCTTTCTTGTAATAAAAAAAGACGACTAGATTTTTATTTTTCTAATCGTCCTTTTTCTATTTTGAAGATTTTCTTCTGTTACATTCTTTGCATAACATCTGGCAGTTTTTTGCGTTTGTTTTTCCTCCCTCAACCCAAGGAGTTATATGGTCGCCCTCCATTTCATTTATCTCAAAATGCTCATTACACATAGGGCAAATTCCTTTTTGTCTTTCATAAGCTTCTCTTTTCATTGATGGAGTAAAGGCTCTAATGTTTAAGTGCTTCTCTTCTCCTGTAATTAAATAAGCATAAATTCCAGATTTTTTTGTTATATCATCATCTTGCATTAACTCTTTTATTCTTTCTTCCAAATATACTGGATCATAAGAATTTTGATTATATTTATTATATAATATTCCCCACTCAATTCCTTTTTGTTCACTTCTATAGTTAGTGAATAATGTTTTTACCCAATTGATAACTGATTGAAAATATAACCATAATTCAGTTGCATTAGTTTCGTTCTGTTTTCTAGCCATATATTCTTCAATTTCTATAGAATCTCTATCAGTTATCCAACGTAATGCAGTTTCTAAATATTCTTGTCTTATTGAAGTACCTTTTAAATAATCACTAGCTATTTGGTATGCAGGGCATGAAGTTTTTGAGAAATATTTTTTTGCTTCGGTTGTCCAAGGTCCAGCATATACCGCATTTCTTAATTCTTGGTCAGTAAGTTTCTCCCCAGCTATATTTATTGTTCTAAACCAGTCTAGTTTTTCACTATCAGTCCCTTCACAAATATAAATCATTAATTTATAATTAAGGATTTCATCTTGCTTATCTTTAGTTAAATTGTGGAAATATTTTTTGTTATATGAAAAATCCCCATTAACATATTGACAGATACTTATCGTCCTTTGTTGACCATCAAGAACTTCATAGCAATCATCATCACTTTTAACCCAATACATAACATTTAGCGGAAAATTCTTAGTTACAGTATCAATAACTGAATCTCTTTGTTTATCCTTATAAACAAATTCTCTTTGATACTTTGGTCTTATATTTAATTTCCCATCAAACCCATAAACTCCCTCTTCAGAGTTATCGATGTAACCTTTTGATACATCTCTAATTTGAATTTCTTTTAATTCAATTTTCATTCCTTTTCCTCCTTATTGTAACTCGTGCATAAGTTATCTTTCCACCTATTTTCCCCTCAGCATTTTTTATCATTCCAGGAATTGATGTGGCGGATAAATACTCTTGCATATAACAATTTTCCATTGACGGTTGCTCTCTCGTTTCCTGAGAATTGGTTTCTAAATTCTTCGTACGAGAACTCTGAAGTATGGTTGTACTTGCTTGCTTGCTTGCTTGCTTGCTTGCTTGCTTGCTTGCTTGCTTGCTTGCTTGCTTGCTTGCTTGCTAGAGCATTATCTTTCATGTCAATTTCTTTGTCAAGTGAATTAGTTAATGAATATACTAAATCTTTTCCATCGTTTCCTTTTCTAAAAGCAACTATTTCAAACTGATCTGGATTATATTTATTAAGAAATGTTATTGGAACACCCATTACACCATCATAATCTACAGGTATTTCAGCAACTTTATTTACATTAATGGCGTCATAATTGTCATATTTAGGATATTCTTCTTCGTTATATGTTTTGTATAAAATAATATTTTCGTGCCTTTTTTCAATGTCCAAATTAGTGAACCAACATATATTTCCCATGCTTCTCCACTTAATTCCATTCTCATCAATTCTAAACCTTGTTTTTCTTGGCTCATAATAATCTGGGACTTGAAATTCCATATCACCAGAATGATAACCTAGCCAAAGTTTATTTTGAGCAATTAAAGGAAATATTTCTTTATATGTTATTGCATTTTGATTTCCAATTATTATAAACTTTTTGTCGTACTCGACTAATTGACCGATATATTCTCTAAATAATGAAAATGGTGGATTAGTAACTACTACATCAGCCTGTTTCAGTAACTCAATACATTCTTCAGACCTAAAATCTCCATCTCCCTCTAGAAGTGTCACAGTATTTTCATTTTGTTGCATTATTTGTAGAACATCTTCAATACCAATTGCACCATCATTATTAACATCTTCTACATTATCAATGATTACTTTATAAGGACTACTTTCGTTTTTATCCTCAATATAATTTATATCAAATACACTTAATTGTCCGAATTTAATAGACGAAGTACCATAACAGGTAGCTATTAATCTTTTTAAACCAAGATGATTGAAATTATTAGCAAAGTATTTAAAAAAATTACTTTCATAGGGATCATCACAATTACAAAATACTACTTTATCCTTAAAGTGATTTTTATAATGTCTTAATTCCTTTTCAATATCACTTAACTGCGTATAAAACTCATCTTCTTTAGCTTTATTTGCTCTATGCAAAGCACTATTTCCACTCATCGCAAATCACCTACTTTCTTTTAATAAGTATTCTCGCATAAATACTTGTATATAGTTCTCCAGTTTCACAATCTCTAAAAGCTGGAAGTTTTTTATCCTTTAACTTATTATACTTTCTATACAAAGTTCCTTTAGCATTGTATGTTATCTTTCCTGTTGGCTTCCCATTCTTTAATATTTCCATTTTTCTATTATTTTTAAAATTGCAGCTTCCAACAATTCCTAATTCTACAATTTCAAACTGATCTGGATTATATTTATCTAAAAATGTTATTGGTACACCCATAATGCCATCATAGTCCATTGGAATTTCATTTGTTTTATCAACATTTATCGCATCATAGTTTACATACATAGGATATTTATCCTCAGTATAGTTTTCATATAAAAGAAGATCATCATGCCTTTTTTCTATATCTAAATTAGTAAGCCATAAACAATTATTTGTTGATACAATTCTTTCCCCATCTTCATTAATTTTTGTTTCAGTTCCATATAATTCATAATGATCAGGCACTATAAAACCAGATATCCATCGACCCATTCCATTGCCTAACCAAGCTTTATTTTCTTTAATTAATGCAAATATTTCTTTATATGTTAAGCAATTTATATTTCCTATTACTAGAAACTTTTTATCGTACTCAACTAATTGACCGATATATTCTCTAAATAATGAAAATGGCGGATTAGTAACTACTACATCAGCCTGTTTCAGTAACTCAATACATTCTTCAGACCTAAAATCTCCATCTCCTTTTAGATTATTGACTTCAACGTTATCAAAATCATCAATATTGCCATTTCCATTATATTCTAGCCATACTGCCTCTTCCTTGTCATTCATTGAAAATAAATCTATATCTTGATTTTTATAACAAGTAGCTATTAATTTTTTTAATCCTAAATACTCGAAATTCAAATAGAAGTATTTAAAAAAATTACTTACTCTTGGATCATCACAATTACAATAGACTACTTTATCTCTAAAATGAGACTTATAATATTTCAACTCTCTTTCTATATCAACAAGTTGAGTATAGAATTCGTCATTTTTATTTTTACTTGCTTTTTTTAAATTTTTATTACTAGCTTGTCTACTCACTCTTTAATCCTCTTGTACTTGTTTTGATTTGCTAATCTCTACAACATCTTCAATTTTACAATCCAATGCCAAGCAAATCTTTTCTAATGACTCTAAGTTTACATAAGAGTTTTTACTCATTCTTGAAACAATGTTACTTGTTATATTTGCAGCTCTTTTTAAATCTTCTTTATTCATTTCTCTTTCTACCAATAAGTGCCATAATGGTTTATAAGAAATTGCCATATTATTACCCCTTATCCGTTTTATTGTTAAAATATATTATATCATAAATAGGCTGATAAGTCACTTTAGCCTGTTTTATACTTATGCTTACGTTAGTATTTATTGAGATAGTCCTTGTTTTTTCCTTGTCCCACTTGGAACTGCTCCAAATCCGCAGACCATATCGATAAAAAATAAGATTCCGATTCCCCACCTCTGATTTTTCATAGCCCTATTTACAAAAAACATCTCTTAAAAATAAAAGTTCACGTAGGCACCTCCGCAGACCGTTCGATAAAAAATAAGTTCCGATTCGCCACCTCCGCAGCTCCCAAAGGGAGCGAGGACTCGTGGCAGAATCGGAACTTATTTTTTATTTAGTACCAAACAATCTATCTCCAGCATCTCCTAGACCTGGTAGAATGTATGCGTCTTTATTTAATTCTCTATCTAATGAAGCAACGTAGATATCTACATCTGGGTGTGCTTCTTGAATTGCTTTAACTCCTTCTGGAGCAGCAACTATATTTATTAATCTAATTGATTTACATCCTTGATTTTTTAATTCTGTGATTGCATCGTTTGCTGAACCACCTGTTGCTAACATTGGATCTAATACAAAAATATCTCTTTCTTCAACGTCTGCTGGTAATTTTGCATAATATGGAACTGGTTTTAATGTATCATGATCTCTATACATACCAATATGTCCAACTTTAGCACTTGGTAATAACATTAACATACCGTCTACCATACCTAAACCAGCTCTTAAAATAGGAACTAACCCTAATTTTTTCCCTGATAATCTGTATGCTGTTGTTTTTTCTAGTGGTGTTTGTAATTCAAATTCTTCTAATTCTAAATCTCTACATACTTCATAACACATAAGTTGTGAAATTTCAGTAACAACTTTTCTAAATTCATTTGTCCCTGTATTTACATCTCTAATAATACTTAATTTATGTTTAATTAGTGGGTGTTCTAAAACTGTTAATTTACTCATTTTTTCCTCCAAATATACATTAATCTTCTATTTTATTTATTCTATTTTGATGTCTTCCACCTTCAAATTCTGAATTTAGGAAATTGTCTACAATATTTTTTGCTAATTCATCACCTATTATTCTCGCTCCTAAGTTTAAGATATTAGCATTGTTGTGTTGTCTAGTTAATAATGCACTTAATGGATCTGAACAAAGTGCAGCTCTTATTCCTTTCGCCTTGTTACAAGCAATATTCATACCTATACCAGTTCCGCAAATACCAATACCATATTTCACTTCTTCAGAAACCACACTTTTTGTTAGTTTTTTTGCAAAATCTGGATAATCTACTGAATTTGCATTTTCAGGTCCAAAATCTACAATTTCAAATCCTTTTTCACTTAGATATTTCTTTATTGTTTCTTTTAAATCATATCCTGCGTGATCGGAAGTAATACCTATTTTCATTAAATCCTCCTTACATTCTGAGAAGCAGACTTTTTAAGCCTATTCATAATGCTTAAACCATATCCTTCTTCTTCAACACCTCTTACAATTACCAATTCAACATTATTTTCATCCATTTTTCTAAGGGAATCAAATAATATTTTGCCCATATATGACAAATCTTCTTGATTTCCCATATATATTATGTTTTCATTTTCAAATTTTCCTAAATCATTTTCAAAAATCATTAACCCGACTTTTTTATTCTGATTTTTGGATAAAATTTTTTCAACTTCGTTTCTAAAACTTTCATCATCACCGATTAACACTTGAATTTCTGCGTTTGGTGCATAGTGTTTGTATTTTTGCCCAGGTGATTTTGGAGTTAAATTAATATTATTTAAACCTTCATCAATATAGACTATTTTCCAAAATTTTTCAAGTTTTTCTTTTGTATAATATCCAGGTCTCAAGATTTTAGGATATTTTTCAGTTAAATCTAAAACTGTGGATTCAATTCCAATTTCACAGTCGCCACCATCTATTACAGCATCTATTCTTCCATCCATATCCTCAAGTACAGATTTAACACTTGTTGGAGATGGTTTTGTTGAAAGGTTTGCTGATGGTGCTGCTAGTGGTGTCCCACACATTTTTATAAACTCTCTTGTTATTTCTTTATTTGGAAGCCTTATTGCAACAGTATCCAACCCTGCTGTAACGTCATTAGGAATGATTTCTGATTTTTTCAAAATTACCGTCAATGGTCCCGGCCACAATTTTTCTAAAATTTTTAAATCAAAATCTTTTACTTCTCTAGTTAATTTTTTTAATTCTGATATATCTGAAATATGTAAAATCAAAGGATTATCCATCGGCCTATTTTTAGCTTCAAAAATCTTTCTACATGATTCTCCATTTAATCCATCTCCCCCTAGTCCATATACCGTTTCAGTAGGAATGGCTACCAATCCCCCATTTTTTATAATTTCTGCAGCTTCTCTTAAATTTTCATAATTTTGATTATCTGTAAAATCAAAAATTTTTGTTTTCATAATTTCCTCGATATCTATAAATTAATATCATCCATATCTATACCTTCTAATTCACTAGTATCCTCTACACAATAAAAGCAAGGTTTGTCTAAAATGTAAGTTGGATCAATATGAATATTAATTATTATTCCCATTTGATTATATAGGTCAAGCTCAACTTCATTTACAATTTTGTGCATTGAGTAAACATCAATATTTGCTGGAACTTCAACATGACAAGATCCATAAACCTGTCTTCTACCATATTCATGAAGCTGTATATTATGAACCCCAACAATATATTGTCCTTTTAAGATTATTTCAACAACTTTATCCATAGTTTTATCACTAATTTTTTTACCTAAAAGCACTGTACCCATATCTAAAAATATCTCTATCCCTGATTTTAAAACTAAAATTGATATAATTACACCGACATAACCATCTATATTTATTTTTGTAAATTCAAAAAAGCTGATTGAAAATAGTACAATAGATGTTGCGATAACGTCATTTAGTGCATCTATAGCTACTCCTCTATTTAAGGTACTCTTTAACATATTTTCAGTTTTTTTATTATAGCTGTACATATAAATTTTAAGTAAAATAGAAGCTATCAATATTACTATAGTAATAGGCTTAAATATTATTGCTTCTGGCTTAAAAATATTTTCTATAGAAGATTTAAATAATTGTAAACCAACTACAGTTACAAATAAACCAACCATCAAAGTTGCAACATATTCTGTCCTTCCATGACCATATGGATGATCTTTATCTGCCGGTTTTCCAGAAAGAATGGAACCATAGATAGTCACAACACTTGTTAAACAATCAGATAAATTATTCCATGAATCACTGACTATGGAAATTGAATTTGTTATAAATCCAATTGAAAACTTCATAACAAATAATAAAAAATTAATAAATAATCCCATTATCCCTGTCAATCTTATTAATTTATCTCTATTTTGTTTATTTTCAAAATCCCTAAATTTTATATATTTATCTATTAAAAAATTAAACATTTTTCCTCTTTATAGCATTATTTCATACTATCAATTAATTCTTTTAATTCATCCATTGTGTCAACTATATAATCTGCAGGAGTTGTTTCTAGGAAATCTCTATCTCTAAATCCCCATGTTACAGCAATAGTCTTAACACCTGTATTTTTACCTGTTTCAACATCAACCTCACTGTCTCCAATGTACAACATTTCATCTTTTGAAATTCCTAATTTTTCAATCAATTCATTTAATACTTGTGGATTTGGCTTTCCTGGTTTTCCGTCAACTAATCCTAAAACAACATCAAATAATCCATCTCCAACTAATTCCTTAAACAAAGGTTGCAATACAGTATCTGGCTTATTTGAATATGCTACAAGCATGTATCCTTCTTCTTTTAGCTTTTTTATTAAATCAACAATTCCTACATATGGAACTGTTAAATATGAAGGCTCTGCATTATATCTCTTTGTATAATGTGCTAAAACTTCATCAATTATCTTTGTGTCATAAATGTGATTGTAATGGAACATTAAAGCCTGTTCTATCAAGTATTTTGAGCCATATCCCAAAGCTTTTCTGATATATTCAGGTTCATCAATTTTATAGAAACCATTTTCGTGCAATGTTTCATTAACTTGATAAACTATTGAATCTAAAGTGTTTAATATTGTACCATCTACATCAAATGCTATTAATTTCATCTTGTCTCCTAAATTCATATAATCCAATAGATGTTGCTATTGGAAGATTTAAACTATCTACATCTTCGCTTTGAGGAATAAATACTTTTTCTCCAAACTTTTCAAAATCATTTGGAAGCCCTGATCCTTCATTTCCCATAACCAATGAATAAGGACTTTTTACTCTTTTTTTGTAAATACTATCTTCATCATTCATTGAAAGCATAAATAAATATAAATTATTTTTATGTGATTGAATATATTCTTCAATCGTGTCAAAATGGCTAATTCTTACTTTAAAAAACGCACCCATTGACGCCCTTATTATCTTTGGATTGAATACATCCGCAACATTTCCAACTAAAACTAAATCATAAATACTAAATCCGACCATGGATCTTATTATCGTCCCCAAATTTCCCATATCCGAAATATTGTGAAGGACTACATGATTATTTCCTTTAATTACATCTCTTGTTTCCTTCTTAAAAATTCCTACTACAAATATATTTTCCTTATCAGCAAGTTTTCTTATGACATTTGAAGCAAATTCATAGCGAATATGTTTCTCTTTCAATAATTTTATTAAATTTTCTTTATCATTATATCTTTCATCAATAAAGACTATTTTAACATTTTTATCACTATTAATTAGCTCAATAGTTGGGAAAGCTCCCAATGTGTATGAATAATCTTCTTTTTTTGAATACTTTTTATATTTACTCATCTTTACTCCTTATACTATTTTATTAATACAGAATAGTTTAGTCAATAAATATAATAAAATATTTTAGTCAAAATTTTTTGTTTATTGTATAATAAAGCTATATTTCTATATACTAAAAAATAAAATAATAAGGAGAAATCCAATGAAGCATAGAAATTTAAGTTTACTTATGGACTTTTATGAATTAACAATGGCAAATGGATATTTTGTAAATGGATATAAAGATGTAATTGCTAATTACGATTTATATTTTAGAAATGCTCCCGATGATGCTGTTTTTGCTATTTCAGCAGGACTTGATACTGCTATTGATTATATTGAAAATCTTCATTTTGATGATGAAGAAATTGAATTTTTAAGAAATAAAAAAATATTTTCTGATGAATTTTTAGAATATCTTAGAAATTTCAAGTTTGAATGTGACATCATGGCTATTCCCGAAGGTTCAGTAGTATTTCCTAATGAACCCCTAATGAGGATTAGAGGACCATTTATACAAGCACAATTACTTGAAACAATGCTTTTATTAATCATTAATCATCAATCAATGATAGCAACTAAAACAAGTAGAATTGTACGTTTTTCAAATGGAAAAGCAATTTTAGAATTTGGTTCAAGAAGAGCACATGGAGCTGATGCAGCAAATTATGGTGCAAGGGCATCTTATATTGCAGGTGCTGCTGGTACAGCTAATACTCTTGCTGATTATCAATACGGGGTACCAGCTTTAGGTACAATGGCTCATTCATGGATACAATCTTTTGATACAGAATACGAAGCATTTGAAACATATGCAAAAACTTATCCAAATAACACAGTACTTTTAGTAGATACTTATGATACCTTAAATCAAGGTATTCCAAATGCAATTAAAGTTTTTGATAATATCTTAAAACCTATGGGCATAACTCCTGGAGGAATAAGATTAGATTCTGGTGACTTGGCTTATTTATCCAAAAAAGCAAGAATTATGTTAGATGAAGCAGGTTATAAAGATTGTAATATCGTTGCATCCGGATCTTTAGACGAGTTTAAAATAAAAGATATCATAAACCAAGGTGGAAAAATAGATGTTTATGGTGTTGGAGAAAGACTTATAACCTCAAAATCAAATCCTGTATTTGGTGGAGTTTACAAACTAGTCGCTGTTGAAAAAGACGGCATTGTTAAGCCAAGAATTAAAATATCAGAAAATATTGAAAAAATAACAACTCCTGGATTAAAGCAAGTATATAGAATTTACGATAATGAAACAAATATGGCTAAAGCTGATTTGATTACTCTCGAAGATGAAGTAATTGATGAAACAAAACCATTGACATTATTCCATCCTCTTTACACATGGAAGAAAAAAACAATAAATAATTTTTACGTTAAACCTTTACTAGTACCAATTTACAAGTCTGGAAAACTAGTATATGAAAGACCTAATATGGAAGAAATCAGAAATCATTACAAATCTGAAATTAATTCTCTATGGGAAGAATATAAAAGATTAGATTCCCCTCAATTATATAAAGTAGACTTATCTCAAAAATTATGGGATTTAAAAAATAATTTATTAAATGAAGTAAAAAATAATTTACAATATTAAGGAGCAAATTCATGATATATACAGTAACATTAAACCCTGCTTTAGATATTATTTATACAGCAGATAATTTAGAATCCGAAGGATACACATATGCAAATAAAACTCAAAAATTTCCTGGTGGTAAAGCATTAAACGTATCAAGAATGTTAGCAAATATTGGTATTCCTAGTCTTGCTACAGGTTTTTTAGGTGGTCAACCGGGTAGGTTTATTAAAAATTGTTTTGAAGAAATAGATTCTGAAACTCATTTTATAGATATAAAAGATGATACAAGAATTAATGTAAGACTTAAAACACCTCAACAACATATTACAATTGCTGGCACTTATCCATCCATTCCAGAAGAAAAAATATTAGAATTATTAACATATCTTTCAAAATTAAGAGAAGGTGACATAGTTGTTATGGGAGGTTCAATACCTTGTAATGTAGATTTTGAAATTTACAAAAGAATAGCAGAAATTTGTAAAGCAAATAAAGCTGAATTTGTAATTGACATTCCTCCAAAACAAATGAAAGACTTACTGTCATATAGACCTCTTTTAATTAAACCTAATCTTGATAATCTAGCTAAAATGTTTGATTTAGAACAAATCACAAATGAAGCAGATATTATTAAATACGGATTAAAATGTATTGAACTTGGTGCAAAAAATGTTATCGTCTCAGTTGGTGAAGAAGGTTCATATCTATTTAATGACAATGCTGACTCGTTTAGATCTTATGGAGTTAAAGGAGAAGAAGTAAATTCCTTCAACTCAAGAGATGCTATGATTGGTGGATTCATAGGTATATATATGAGAAAACAAGATGTTATTGAATCATTTAGAATGGCTTCAGCCGCTGCATCAGCTACTGCTTTTGTGGAGGACTTAGCAGATTATGATTTAACTATGGAAATATATGAAAAAACTATAGTTGAAAAAATAGAATTATAAAATAAAAAAGATGTAGAATCTAAAGGTTTTACATCTTTTTAAATATTAAAAGGCTCTACAATAAATAGTGTTGGTGGATAAAATTCATCTTCACTACTTGCGCCCTATAGGTATTTGATAAAGAACCATATAAAAAAAGTGGTGTTATTCACCACTTTAAGCTATAAATTATCAAAATCTCTTTCAAAATTCACAACAGAAACAAATTTTCCATCCTCATTTTTTATTTTTCTAACCCTTTTATTAAAATCAATTCTTTTCATCCAAATAACATGCTTACAACCTTGGCATTCTAACTTAAATTCTATGCCTGTTCTTAGAATTTTCCATTCATTTTCTCCACATGCATGTCCTTTTTTTAATTTTACTAAATCACCTAGTATATACTGTATCATTATCCTACCTTAATCCTTGAAAATGAAATTTTTGATTCATTAAATTCTTTTATAATTTCTTTTCTCAACGCTCTCTGAACATCCCATTGAGTACCATTTTGAACTTTTGTTGCTATTTGAATTTTATATCCATAAATATCTAATTCATCTATTCCCAATATTTTCGGTTCTTCTAATAAATTATATTGTTCAAAAATAGTATGTGATGCTTTATTTATAGCTTCTTCAATAATTTCAAACGGTTTATCATCTGTTATATACAGACTAACTGAGGCTCTCATCCTATTTACAGAATTATTTATAACAATTGAAATTTTACTATTTGGTATGATTATTTCTCTACCATCTATGTCTTCAAGCTTTGTAATTCTCATTCCTACATATTTTACGGTACCCGTAATCCCCTCAATAGTAACTAAATCACCTATATTAAATTGATTTTCAAAAACAATAAATGCTCCTGTGATTACATCTTGAACTATTGACTTTGATGCAAAAGCTATCGCCATACCACCTATACCTGCAACCGCTAAAATAGATGTAGTATCCACATTAAATACATTAAGTATGAATGTAATCATCATGAAATACAAAACAATATTTATAAAATTTTTCAAAACAGATAATATTGTCTTTGTTTTATATTTATATTTTTCATTAATTACAAAATGCTTTATATTGATATCCAATATTCTATTTATTACTAGTTTTATAGTCATAAATACTAAAATTATAATTATAATATTTACAATGCTAGATATCACTGTATTTTCCTTATATATTTGTGTTATATTATTTAATAAATACATATATTCTCCTAATATGCTTTTATTTTATCAATTCTATTATCAAAAATAGTATAAAAAGCCTGATTATTGCTATACCATCCCTTTAAATCTTTTATAGGTTCTTCAATTATATTTCCATTTTCATAAACTTTCACAGAAGATTTTCCTAAAGCTACTATTGTATTTTTTCTAATAGATACCGATTCAGCATCTATTCCTATTTCTTTATCATCTATTTCTTTTAGAGAATTATCATATATTTTAATTCTCTTTCCATCTGCAACCGCCAATTTTTGATAATCATAATCAAATGAAGAAATATCTGTTAAAAATATTTTTTTCATTATAGTATTACCATTAATTAAATAAATATAACTATTTGACACTAATATATTATTATCTCCAGAAATAAATGTATCTAAAAATACTTCATTTGCTGTAGATATTGAAAATTGTGTTGTTCCTTTATTTTTAATAGTAATTGTAGATGAAATAACACCATTATTTAAATTCATTTCAATAATGGATTCTCTATCTCCTTCATAAGAATAAGAAACTGGATTTTTTAATTTGTCTATCTTCTTTAATTCATTTAAGTTTTTGTCCATGATAATAATTGTACTATCATTAAACAATTGAATTTGAGAATTTTTAACTTTAACATTTTTTATTTCAGAATTTATTTTTACTGATTTTTTCTCTTTACCATTATTTCTATCTAGCATTAAAATATTTCCAGTTTTTGTAAATATATAAACATATTTATCGTAATATGTGCCAACTATATTTGTTGCTTGTAAACTAAAAATTTCTCCATTTATATTAAAAGCATGAAGTTTATCTCCTTCAACTTTATAATATTTATCGTCTACAACACCTATAAATTTACTATTTATTCCTATTTCAGCGTTAAAAGAATCTACATTTGATTTTAATGTATTAAAACTATATATGTTATAACTTATGATTAAAACAACTATAAATAAAATCAATAATATTCCCTTAAAAATAGGAAAATTTCTAAATAAAGAGTTACTTTTTTTTATTCTATTTATTCTCATTTTTTTTCTATTCTTAATAGAATCTCTTTCTCTCATAAACGCCTCTTAATAATTAAAATATGCTAGCTAGTAAAAAATAAACTAAAACTATAGCTCCTAAAACTATTCTATAGTAACCAAATATCTTAAAGTCATGTTTTTGAATGTATTCCAAGAATTTCTTAATAACAATATATGCAACTACAAATGATAATACAAAACCTAATGCTATTAATCCCCATTGTCCAGCTGTTAATCCTGTTGTTTTGATAAGCTTCAATAATGTGGCTCCCAACATTGTAGGAATGGCTAAGAAGAATGAAAAATCTGCTGCAGCCTTTCTATTCAAACCTAATATCATTGCTCCAATAATTGTAGCTGCTGATCTTGATGTCCCTGGCCACATAGCTAAAACTTGAAAACATCCGATTAAAAATGCTGTCTTATACCCTACTTCAAAAACATCTGTGTACTTAAATGTTGTTTTTCCTTTATTTTTATCTTCTAATAAGATAATTATAATACCAAAAACAATAAGTGCTAACGCTACTGGGATTGGCTTAAATAATAATTCATCAATAATATCATCTAATTTTAATCCTATTACTGCAGCAGGAATAGCAGCTACAACTATCTTTTTCCATAATCTTACTGTTTTATTATGATTAAACCAATAATAAGCTTTATTTATTAATTTCTTTCCACCTGAAAGTTCTTCAATTTTTTCAGGATAAGCGCCATTATCCAATTTTTTCTTTCCAAATGGATTTAATTTATCAAAATAAATAGCAATAACTGCTAGTATCGCACCTAATTGAATAATAACAGTAAATGCATTTGAAAAGTTTTCTGGATTCAATCCGACAAACTGATTAACTAAAATCAAGTGACCAGTTGATGACACTGGTAAAAACTCAGTAATTCCTTCGATTATACTTAGTATAATTACTTTAATAATTTCTAACATATTTTCTCCTATTTGTGATAAGGTTCATTTCTCAAAATACGAAATGCCCTATAAATTTGTTCCACAAGTACAACTCTCATCAATTGATGCGGAAATGTCATTTTTGAAAAAGACAATTTCAATTGTCCTTTAGTTTTAACCTTATTATGTAACCCGTTTGATCCACCAATTATAAAACAAATATCTGAATAACCACCAACTGTTATTTTCTCAATCTTTTCAGCGAAATTTTCAGAATCCATTTGCTTTCCTTCAATGCAAAGAGGGATAACATAAGCCCTATCATTTATTTTTGACAAAATAGCATCTGCTTCTTTTTCCATTCCTTCTTCAACCTGTGCTTGAGAATATTTATTTGGTAATTTGTACTCATCAACTTCTATTATATTAAAATTTGCATATGAACCCAATCTTTTTTGATATTCTTTTATAGCATCTGTGAAATATTTATCTTTAATATTTCCTACACATACGACATCTATATTCATATGTATTTTCCTCCCAAATCGATTATCTTCCCAGACTTAAATTCCTCTGCAACTTCTATCTCTATATCTTTATTAACATCTATACCTATATTTTCTAATTCATTTTTCATACTTTCAAGTGCAGTTTTTGGAGTATTATTAGTTTTACTCAAATGTCCTAAAATCAATTTTTCTCCATTTGCATTAACAATCTCCTTCATAATACTTGAAGCTAAATCATTTGATAAATGTCCATATTCTCCCTTAATTCTATATTTCAAATCAATAGGATATGGACCATTTTCAAGCATTTCAATATCGTGATTTGATTCTAATAATAAAATATTTGAATCCCTTATAGAGTCAACTATTAATTGAGATGTAATCCCTGTATCAGTAAGAATGCTAATCTTCTGATTATTTTGGTAAAAGATGAAAAATACTGGATCTACAGCATCATGAAATGTGCTAACTACTTGAACATCTAAATCTCTAAAAGTAAAAAATGTATTTGACTTAAATACATTAATATTTTTAGGATCAATTTTTCCAATTTTATCTTTCATAGCAATCCAAGTTTTTTCATTGGCAAGTATTGGAATATCATACTTTCTACTCAATATCCCCACACCTTTTATATGATCAATATGCTCATGTGTAACAAATATCGCATTCAAATCTTCAGGCTTTTCTCCAATACTTTGCAATAACTCAACTGCCAACTTTCCAGTAAGCCCACAATCTATAAGTATTTTTGATTTATCAGATTGTACAAATATCGAATTTCCCGTTGAACCCGATGACAATGTGCATAGCTTCATCATAACCTCCGTAACTATTAGTTTACCTTTTATAGAGGGAATTTTCAATAATAAAAATTTAAGTTTTGCATTTAAAATTTCTTTTAATTTATTTTCATCTTTAATCAGATCTTCTATTTTTACATTTTCATCTGGAAGCACAAATTCTATTTTAATAAAATTTTTAAATTGCATATTTGCCATTTGAAAATTACTACCTTTGTAATATTCCCCTGTTTCTTTATTTTTTGACATAAATATTTTTTCTACTTCTGAGCCATTAGGTAATTTAAATTTAAAATTTTTATTATCATTTTTATCAAATTCTTTTTTCCACAAACGCTATTATTAGTATCAAAAATCCCTTCATCATTAAATGAATTCAAAGTAAATGCTAATAAATTGCGATTATTTTCATTTAATTTTTCTCCATTTTGATCTAAAAATTTCAATATTTCTGACTTAGATTTATCATTTCCACCATTATATAAATTTGACATTGCATAATGTAAACTTAATGGAGAAAATACTACATTTTCATCATTTGAACTCGCTAAAAGTTCCCTAGATAAATTAAAAGAATAATTTCTAAGACTTGATAAAAATTCTTTATTATTCCATTCATTACTTAATTTATCCTTAAAATAGTTTTTCTTATGTTCAACTTTTGATGGAGAATTTATTAAACTATTATATCCACTACCAAAAATTGAACAAGTAGTAATTGTTAATATCAACAATGATAAAACACCTAATTTAATCCATTTTTTCATTTTTTCCTCCTATAAATTATCTTTGATAATATAAAAAAAAACAAAAAACGAGATAATGCTTATGTATTTTTAATACAGAATTTTAAAAATTAATCCCTTCAAAACTCAGAAATCAAAAAATGTTGGGGTGGTGCTGACCATTCAAAATTAAGAAACATAAATATGCTAGGAGCAAATATATCTAAAAACAAACTTATTTTGTCCCTCCAAAATCAGATAATTGAATATCGATAGGGTCGTGCTACCCATTCAAAATTAAGAAATATAAATATGCTAGGGGCAAATATATCGAAAAACAAACTTATTTTGCCCCTTCAAAATCAGATAATTGAATATCGATAGGGTCGTGCTACCCATTCAAAATTAAGAAATATAAATATGCTAGGGGCAAATATATCTAAAAGCAAACTTATTTTGCCCCTTCAAAATCAGATAATTGAATATCGATAGGGTCGTGCTACCCATTCAAAATTAAGAAATATAAATATGCTAGGGGCAAATATATCGAAAAACAAACTTATTTTGCCCCTTCAAAATCGGAAAATTGAATATCGATGGGGCGATGCTACCCCTTTAAAATCAAAAAATCAATTATAGCTAGGTTAAAATCACCTCCTAGCAAAACGTAGCCCCTCCGTAGATTCTTTTAAGCGAGGTTTAGATCACTCATAAATCGAATTAACTACTATATTTTCAACCTCTTCAACTTATTTGAAGCGAGGACCAGTGGCATTAGTAAATCTTTTATTTTTATTTACTTTAATACAAAAATCTAGTATAATACAGATAAATAACTCTTAGGGGAGTAGCTTATATATATTTAGTCGTCAATACGGATTTATCCCGGCTAAATACCGAAAGGAAGCAAGACCTAAAATATTTATAGGTCTTTTTTTTATTTTAAATTGGAGGTAAAAATGGAAAAATACTATCTAAATGATAGTCAAACCGTCCTAGAAAATCTTAATACGAACAAAAATACAGGACTTTCATCTCAAGAAGCTAAAGCTAGAGTTGAAAAATATGGTTTGAATCAATTAGAACAAAAACAGGGTAAATCATTTATCCAAAAACTAATAGAACAATTATTAGATCCAATGGTAATTATTCTTTTAATCGCTGCTATTTTATCATCTCTAACAGGAGACATGATTGAAACAATAATTATTTTAGCTATTGTTGTATTAAATGCAGGAATGAGCTTGATTCAAGAAGGTAAAGCTGAAGATTCAGTAAAAGCCTTACAACAAATGTCAGCTCCAAATGCTAAAGTACTTAGAGATGGAAAAATTAAATCTATTCCAGCGACTGAATTAGTACCAGGTGATATTGTTCAGCTTGAAACCGGGGATATTGTACCTGCGGATATTAGACTTTTAGAAAGTAAAAACCTTTCAAGTGATGAATCTTCATTAACCGGAGAATCTGTACCAGTTGATAAAGATGCTGAAGTTATTTTTTATAAAGATATAGAAATTGGAGATAGAACTAACTATATTCATTCATCCTCAATAATTACAAGAGGTAGATGTATTGGTATTGTTGCAACTACTGGTCATGATACAGAAATCGGTAAAATTGCTACAAATATTCAACAAACTAAAGAAGAGGAATCTCCTCTTCAACAAAAATTATCAAAATTATCTAAAACACTTGGTATATTAGTTATCGCAATTTCAATATTAGTATTTGTAATAGGATTAATTCGTCCTGACATGGATGTTATTGAATCTCTTATGACCGCTGTATCTCTTTCAGTAGCTGCAATTCCTGAAGGTTTAGCTGCTGTAGTTACAATTGTACTATCAATAGGTATGAATAGAATGGCATCAAGAAATGCTATTGTAAAAAAACTTTTAGCTGTAGAAACTTTAGGTACAACAACATTTATATGTTCTGATAAAACTGGTACATTAACTCAAAATGAAATGACCGTAAAAAAAGTATTCACAGATGATAAAGTTTATGATGTAGATGGTGTTGGATACGCTCCAGAAGGCGAATTTACAGTTGATGAAGAAAAAATTGATATTGCTAGTCATTCAAACTTAGAAATGTTATTAACTGCAGCTAGTTTAAATAGTGATGCAAAATTAATACATGATAATCATAAATGGGAAATAGTTGGTGATCCTACAGAAGGTGCTCTAGTAACACTAGGCGAAAAAGGTGGTTTATCTAATAAAACACTTAATGAAACTTATCCTAGAGTTAAGGAATATCCTTTCGACTCATCAAGAAAAATGATGACAACATTCCACAAAGGATACTTTGAAAATGACTATATTGCATTTACAAAAGGTGCTCCAGATATTATTTTTGAAAAATGTTCACATATATTGTTAAATGGAGAAATTAAGGAATTTACTCCTGAATTAAAGAAATTATATCAAGATAAAAATATTGAATATGCTAGACAAGCACTTAGAGTTTTAGCTTATACATTTAAGAGATGGGAAAAACTACCTGAAACAAATAATACAGAAGAAGTAGAAAAAGATTTAATTTTAATAGGTATTTCAGGAATGATTGATCCTGCAAGACCTGAAGCTAAAATTGCTATTGCTGAATGTATGACAGCAGGCATAACGCCTGTTATGATTACAGGTGATTACCTTGAAACAGCTCTTGCTATCGCTAAAGATTTAGGTATTGCAACTAAAGATGATCAAGCAATCATGGGTAAAGAATTAAATGATATGACTCATGAACAAATTAGAGAATTAGTTAAAGTAAAAAGAGTATTCGCTAGAGTTTCTCCTGAAAATAAAGTACAAATTGTTACAGCTCTTAAAGACAATGGAGAAATAGCTGCAATGACTGGTGATGGTGTAAATGATGCGCCAGCTATCAAAAAAGCAGATATTGGTATTGCAATGGGAATAACAGGTACTGATGTTGCTAAAAATACAGCAGAAGTTATATTAACAGATGATAACTTTGCAACAATAGTAAATGCAGTAGAAGAAGGAAGAATTATTTATGCAAATATCAAAAAATTTGTAACATTCTTACTTTCATGTAATATCGGTGAAGTAATTATAATGTTAGTTGCAATGATTGTAGGTGCTCCAGTCCCATTAACAGTTATTCAACTACTTTGGTTAAACCTTGTAACAGACTCATTCCCTGCTTTAGCTCTTGGTGTTGAAAAAGGTGAACCTGATATAATGAACGAACCACCAAGAAAGACTGATGATCAAATTATAGACAAAGATTTAAGAGATAATATTGCTGCTCAATCTATTGCAATAGCTGTAGCAACTTTAGGTGCATTTTTCATATCCTATAACTTTATTTTTGCAGGATATACTCACGAATTACAAGTTCATGCAGCTCAAACTGTTGCTTTTGTAACTTTAATTTTATCAGAATTATTGAGATCTTTCTCAGCGAGATCTGAAAAATATACAGTATTTGAATTAGGAATTTTCTCAAATATGCAATTGGTTTATGCATTTTTAGGATCATTTATATTAACTCTTGTTGTGATTTACATGCCTGGAGTAAATGATATATTCAATGCAGTTCCATTAGATTTACAATCTTGGGGAATAATACTTCCTTTTGCTTTCTTGCCATTTGTGGTTGGAGAAGTGCACAAACTTATTGAAAGAAAAATGGGATTACATGACTAATTTTTAAATAACAAGATGTCATATTTATATGTGGCATCTTTTTTAGTATAATTAAATATATTAATTTAAGGAGAATTTTATGGAACTTTTTTTAGTTTTATTATTATTTGGAATTATCTTATATGCAACAGGACAAGTAATATTAAAAGCTGTAATAATGTTTGAAGATAGAGAAAAATATCCAACAACTGCAAAATTATTAAAAATTGAATATAGAAAGAATTCAAATACAACTATTTATCATGTGGAATTTACAAATCAAAATAGAGAAATTTTAAATGGAAAATCATTGCAATATAAAGGATTACCTAGATTTAAGGAAGGTGATAAATTAGAAATAGATTACTTAATTAGATCTGAAATGAAAGATTTAATAGATAGTGAATTAGTTGATGTAAAACACCCTGAACATAAAAGCATTTATGAAACAATGGATAAACCAATAAAAACAGTAAATATTATATCTATTTTATTTATTTTTGCTTCAATTATTTCATTGATATATTATATTTTTAATAGATAATTCTTTTATATTCTTTCTAAATTAATGATATAATTAAGCTGAGATAAAAAATATTAATTAATCGGAGGTAAAATGGAAATATTAAAATTAAAACCTGCCACAAAAGACTACCTATGGGGTGGTACAAAGTTAAAGGAAAAATATAATAAGACAAGTAATAAAGACATTTTAGCTGAAACATGGGAATTATCAGCTCATAAAGATGGTGTTTCAATCATTGAAAATGGAGAAGTAAAATTCACTCATTATTTAGAAGAAAAAGGAAATTCTGTAATTGGAAAAAATTATGACAAGGACAGATTCCCTATTTTAATTAAATTTATAGATGCTTTAAAACCTCTTTCAATTCAAGTTCATCCATCTGATGAATATGGACTAAAACACGAAAATGACTACGGTAAAACAGAAATGTGGTACATTCTTGAAGCTGAAGAAGGTGCATTCCTATACTATGGTTTCAATAGAGAAATAACAAAAGAAGAGTACAGTAAATCTATTGAAGATGGCACAATTGAAGAATTATTAAATAAAGTTTATGTAAAGTCTGGCGATGTTATGTTTATTGAATCAGGAACAGTTCATGCGATTGGAGCAGGAATTGTAATTTGTGAAATACAACAAAATTCAAACATTACTTACAGAGTTTACGACTACAAGAGAAAAGACAAAGATGGAAATGAAAGAGAACTTCACGTTGAAAAAGCTATTGAAGTTTCAAGACTAACTCCAAATCCAAAATACTCATTTGACAGCAAAAATAGTATAAATGATAAACTAACGAGATTAGCTAAATCAGACTATTTTGATGTATTTTCTGGAGAATTGAATGATGAAGAAGAAACTTTCAATATTAGTGAAGATTCTTTCCACTCAATAATTGTTGTTGATGGTGAAGGAATACTAGAAGATGAAAATGGACAAACTTACAAACTGTTAAAAGGTGATTCTTACTTCATTCCTGCTCAAAATAATAAATACAAAATGAGTGGATCTGTAAAATATGTAATTTCAACATTACCATTATAAAAATTAGTGAGAGAAATGGCTTAATTGCTATTTCTCTTTTATTTTAAAGGAATATCTATGAAAAAAATAATTTGCTATTTATTAATTTTATTAATATTAACTTCTTGCTCAAAAACAAGACTTTATAATGTTGTAGAAGTATTTGATGGAGATACGATAGTGATAAATATCAATAATAAGAATGAAACTGTAAGACTTTTAGGAATTGATACACCTGAATCAGTCCATCCTAACCCTAAGAAAAATACAAAATACGGAAAAATAGCTTCATCATTTACAAAAAAACTTTTAACAAATAAAAAAGTAAGCATTGAACTTGACGTTCAAAAGAAAGATAAATATGGAAGAATTTTAGCATATGTATATTTAAATAATAAAATGGTAAACGAAACTATTATAGAAAATGGATTTGCTAAACCACTTACTATAGCACCAAATGTTAAATATACTAAAAAATTTACTAAACTATTCCAAAAAGCTAGAAAATACAAAAAAGGGCTTTGGAGTATTGGTTATAAATTTAAATGAAAAAGGAACTAAAATCTCTCTTAGTTCCTAAAATTTACTATGCCAATGATCCCATTGGATCCCATGGTTTTAATTTAATTGGTTCTTTTTCGTAAGCTTCAATTATTTCTTTTGATAAGTGTTTTTTGTTGATTAATGCTTGATACATGTATTCATCAAACCATTCATCACTCATTACTAAGAATCCTTTATTTCCTGATTGTTCACCCCAAGTATTTTCAACTTTATATCTGTTTATTTTTTCATTTTCTTCATCATAGTCACATCCCATAAATACCATCGCATGTGTCATTAGTGATTCATGATAATCAAGTCTTTCTTCCTTACTAAAATCATATTCAACATTAAACATATCCATAACATTTGCTGTTGTAAGATCTAATCTTGATCCACCTCTAGCAAAGAATTGCCCTACATCACAACCAAACCATACTGGTTCTTTATCTTGTAATTGGTGTAATATTGCTTTTTTCATTTCTTCAATTGGCAAATTTACATATCTAACGATATCTCCTTCAACTACATTACCTAAAAATTCTACTGTATATGAATTGTAGTAAGGCTTATCTTTTGTTGGTGCGTTGATTATTGAAACATATTCATCTAAATCCATTTCGATTAATTCAAAAAATTCTTTTGGTGTAATATTTTTGTATGAAACAAAGTTATTATCTTTATCTCTTGCTTCAAAATCCACTTTTGTTGGAGGTGTCCCTAAAGAAATTGAAAGTGCATTATAGATATCTGTCATATATCCTTCAATCATTTTTTCTAATTCTTCTCTAGATTTACCAGCTTCATGAGCTTTTCTTAAATTTTTAGCATTCATTCTTAAAATTTTGGTTAGATAGTTGTTCATTTGGTCACTCTTTGATGAACTTTCTGACTCTGGCATATAGTTTTTTGGCACAACACCATATTTTCTAATGATGTTTTTAACCATATCCCATTGTCCACCATCTCCCATTGGAGCAGTAAGAATGTGTGACACCAATCTTCCTTCTAATTCTTCATCTAAAGTATCTAAGATTGATTCATAAAAATAATTACATCTTTCTAATTTATCAAAGAAATAAATATAACTTTGAGAAATTTCAAATTCTTTTAGGTTAAATTTTTGAGCTAATTTGTATTCTAAAACATTCATTGCAGCAAAAATCCAACATCTACCTGATTGTTTTTGGAATCTAATCTTTGTATCTGTTAAATTAACATTAAATTCATGTCTATTTGTATCATTTTCTCTTCTATCAATTGTTGATTCTAGTAAACCTGTGTTAGTTGCAGCTCTTTGAGCAATTCTAAAAGCTCTATCTGAACTAAAGTTTTTACTAGAAACTTCTAAAAATTTGTTATCAATTTTCATAATTAACTCCTTTTTTTTTATATTATAAATATTATTTTTAGGTTCACCTAATATTATATATTAAAATATATATTTTGCAATAAATTTTATAATAAAAAATTATATACCTAAAATACCATATTTTCAAATCTACACAAAAAAGCTGTCGCTAAATATGCTACAGCTTCTCTTAATTTTATATTTTTATTTTACTCTAAATTCAAAATTTTTCATTTCTTTTAAATCAAGTTTGTGCTTTTCAATTCCTTGAGTAATATTTACTTCATATTTTGC
>NZ_JBFNGB010000023.1:0-25989 GCF_046035835.1 Helcococcus bovis | reverse complement strand
GGAAAAAGAAAAAGGTTCAGATCCAAAGAATCCAAACTCAATTCCGGCAACGCCAACTCTACCATCAGGAAAAATAGATAATACAGATAAAGGACATTCATCAAATCAAACAAATAATTCTAATAATGACAATAAGCATAACTTAAAAGGTAAAAATCCTAAAACAGGTGATACTAATAACACAACATTATTTACAGGCTTAATGTCTCTTTCAGGAACATTATTACTTCTTTTAGGCTTTAGAAAGAAAAGGCAAGAAGAAGAAAACTAAAAAATTAAACGGAAAAAAGTAATTTAACGTAGTAATTAATAGGGGTATCCGATAAGTTTTGGCTGTGAACTTTAGAGGGCAACTACAATAACTCCGATAAATTTAGGGGGCAAAATTAAGAGATGACGAAAGTCATTCCTTTAGATCCTAAATTTTCTTGGATACCCTTAATAGTGTAAGAATAGAAGGGTGTACTATATGTATGCCCTATCTATTTTATATTAAAAATTTTATTGGATATAATAGATAGTATAGAATAGAATATAGATATAGAAGGATTAGTATACAAGTTGATAAACTAAAGAAAACTCTTAATAAATTTACTAAAAAAGAGATGAATCTAATTATAGCAATATTTAGTCAAATTTATAATATTGGAGAATGTGTAAAATTTATTAGTCAAATAATTCTATATAACTAGTATATAATTTAAAAGATGTTATCGGTTATGTAAATAATTTTGTGTATCAGTCTATTACTGATTAAGATATATTGATATTTTTGAAAAATTAATTCTGATCAGATATTTTATTTCTCAATTTGTTTGATTGTTACATCAAATTTTAAATTTATCAAATTTAATTTTCCTAATTTTAGGTACACAAAACCAAAGACACAGTCAAGGGAGAATTTTCGGCGAATCGAACCCTTGACTTTGCCTTTGGTTTTGTTTATTTTTAACAAAGAAAATTAAATTCTACCTTATTTGATAAATTATACATTTTTGTATTTCTGTTTTTAGAAATACTGCTTCTATTGCTTTGCTTATTTCTGGTAGATTATCACTTGATATTATTAAAATATCTTCCAAACCTCTATCTTTCATTTGATTTAGAACCATTAGCCAATATTTAGATGTTTCATTTTCTCCAATCCACATTCCTAATATTTCCTTAAAACCATTTATGTTATATCCTAAAGCTATGTATACAGCTTTTTTTACTATTAGACCATTTTCTCTTACATGATAGTGTATTGCATTTATGAATACAAAAGGATAAACCTTATCTAAAGGTCTATTTTGCCACTCATCAATAGTTGGTAATATTTTATTTGTAATGCTGCTTACAAGTCCTGCTGATACTCCAAAACCATATATATCTTTAATGTGTGATGAAATATCTCTTGTTGTAATACCTTTAGAATACATTGATATTATTTGTGCTTTAATATTTGAAATATCTTTATCGTATTTTTTCAATATTTGTAGCTCAAAACTTTCATCTCTATCTCTTGGTATATTTATTTCTAGTTATCCAATGCTGGATTTAACTATTTTTTTACTAATTCCATTTCTTGTATTTATTGAAAGTGGTGTTTGTCCATATTCATAATCCAAATGCTCATCAAGTTTTGCTTTTAACATGCTTTCTATTGTTTCTCCTAGCAAGTCTTTTAATGCTTCTTGTATATCTTAAGCAGTTTTTATATCATATGACTCTATTAATTGTTTTGCTAATCTAATTTTTGCTGTTTCTGGTCTTTTTCTTCCCATAAAAAAATCCTCCTGATTAAGTTTATATTACTTTAATCAGAAAGATTTTTATACACAAAATTATTACAGTCTCACAACACTATTTATTGTAGAACCTATTAATTAAATATTAGTGTGACAATGTATGGATCTTCTTTTTTTTCAAGATTTTTCCATTTAAATATTATTTTTTTATTATTTATTTCTTTATTATTAATAATATATTGTTGCAATTCACTGGAATATCCATCACGCCTCTCTGATTCTTTTATATCTAATTTTATTTGATTATATTCTTTAAGTATATTATCATTTTCTATCTCTAATTTCCATGCATGCGTTGGATATAATTTAGGTAATATAATTTTAGTATAACTCTTTGAAGATTTTTTAACATTAAGCTCTATATTATCACCTAATCCATCATATCCAAAATTTTTTAATCCATAAGACTTATTATCTATTAAAATCACTTTATTAGGATAACCTTTTTTATCAGTTGGAAATATATAAAAACTTTCTTTATTACAGGAAATTAATATAAATATGCAAGATATTATAACTACACTTTTTAGAATTCTATTGTATATACCCATGCGTTTGAACCTCCCCCTAAAGAATAATAAAAATTATTATCTTTTAAGGTTAACATTTTTCACCTCCTCTTTAATATTATTTTTTCTATATTATTTATGTTATTATAACATATACTTATTATATATCAATAAAGATTAATAAATTTAACATCATAAAATGTCCAGATCACATACATATGTTGATATAAATACCACCAAAATATAGTGTTTCACAAATAATGGGATATGTTAAAGGAAAAAGTAGTTTATTAATTTTTGAAAGACATGCAAATTTGAAATATAAATATGGAAATAGAAATTTTTGGTGCAGAGGATATTTTGTTGATACAGTAGGAAAAAATACGAAAAAGATAAAAAAATATATCAGAAATCAGTTAAAAGAAGAATATACAGCTGATCAAATAAGTATAAAAGAATATATATCCATTTAGTGGAGAAAAAATAAAAAAGTAATTATAAAAGGATGATGCTTTAGCATTAGTAGAGAAAGTAGTGCAGATGGCAAACATTCAGTATGCACAGGGTGCATAGCAGGTAAAAGCCCTTTATAGAGGCAAATCAAACCACTAGCTAAGCTGGCGGTTATTATTAAAAATATTAAATATATATCTAATATTATTTAATTATAAGTTTGACAATTATAAAATATGAAAGTATAATATATTTAATAAATATGAAATATATTTATGATTTATATTATATATTGATTAAATATAATGTGGAAATGGAGAATGTATGAATTTATTAAATTTACAAAAAATAGAAGCTTTACCTCAAGACTTTAGCTTTGCTAGTTTGTTTAGTATTTTCTGTAAAGCAAATAAATAATTTAAAAGTAGCTGTTGCAAAATAATATTTTATTTTGAGACAGACACTTTTATTTTTACATACAAATATTATGATAATAGATAGTAATAATTATTTTATATTTTATACGTT
The DNA here is from genome assembly GCF_046035835.1 of Helcococcus bovis. Lineage (NCBI taxonomy): Bacteria > Bacillati > Bacillota > Tissierellia > Tissierellales > Peptoniphilaceae > Helcococcus > Helcococcus bovis. The sequence continues at coordinate 22,709 of NZ_JBFNGB010000023.1, read as the reverse complement.
TAATCAAGTAAATAACAATGGGTGGAAAATTCATATATCTTGTACATTGAAAAATAGTGATGAAATATTGAACCTTGTTAAGAGTTATTTAATAGTACATGAGATAAATTTTAAATATTTAAAAGATATAGAATTATATATGTATAATTCTAGTAAAAATGGCGATAGAACAACTTATGGAAAATATATTACAATTTATCCAAAATCATTAAATGATTTTAAGGTTTGCATTGAAGATTTATATCAAAAGTTAAAAAAATTTGAAGGTCCATATATTTTATATGATAGAAGATATAAAGATTGCAAATGTTTATATTATAGATATGGTAGTAATATTTTTAATAATAAATTTGATAAAAAAGGAAATGGGTTAAGAACTTTTTATATTAATGATAAAGAATACATAGATGAAGCATTACCTTATTTTAATTTACCAACTGGATTAGAAGATCCCTTAATTGATAATTATAGTACTGGAACCGGTAAATATTTTCTTAAAAATTATCAAATTATAAGCGCTATAAAATTTAGCCCAATAAGTGGAGTATATAAATGTAAAGATAAACGAAATAAAAAAATATATATTGTGAAGTAGTATTATAAACATACAGGTATAATAACTGAAAATATTGATTCGATTTATATAGCGAACAAAGAGAAGGAAAATTTATTAAAGTTAAAAGAGTTTGACTTTATTGTAAAATATCATGAAGATTTTTTCGATTGGGAAAATTATTATTTAGCTACTGAATATGTAGAAGGGTTAACTTTTGAACAATACATAGTAAAAAATAATGAAATTGTTGTTGGTAGTGACAGATATAAAGTAAAACAATATTTTAGTAAACTAATAAACATTATAGAAAAAATTATAGAAAAAATCATAATTTTGGCAGATAATAATTATTTCTTAGGAGATATATCACCTTCAAATATAATTATAAAAGATGGAATATTTGGAATATTAAATTTATTAATCATTTATGGTAAAATAAATCAAACGGATAAATACGACAAATATATTTATAAACTTATAAATCAATGTTCTAAAATATATTCTTCTTCTCCAAATTTTTATTTTGGAAGTGCAGGATTTTTGTACACATATCTACATTTATATGAATATACGAAAGATAATAGTTTTATTGAACATGCTAAGTTATATTACAACGATACATTAATTACATTAAAAGATAATAAATTTTACCATCCTAATTTAAAAATTAATTTAGATAATTTTTTAGAAGGAGATTATGGTATATATTGTGTGTTAAAAATGTTTGAAGATGGAAGAGTTTTTAATATATTTCCGTTTATATAGGAGAAAACATGAAATTTAATAAAAAATCACAAATAAATTATTTTAATGAAGCGCTATTATTAGCTAATTATCTATTTAATAATGATGAATCATTTGATACGGAAATATTTGATGAGAATGAAAAATATCTAATTAATAAAAAACAACTAAATTCAGAATTTAATCAATTGGAAGAATTTTTAATTAAAATTAGGAAAAAAGGTAGAAAATTAATAAAAGAAAATTCAGAATTTGAAAATTTATTTTACATTTATAAAGAAGAAAATAATCCGAATATAATGTATATGATGATTTATTCAAATTTTAAAACCAGTATATCAGAATATAATAATGATGAATTAAGTAAACTATTTAATAAAATGTTTATTTCAAACATGGAGTCTCAAGGATTTAATTATGAAGATAATAACATGATTAAATTTATTGATGAAATCAGCATTTTTAACGATAACCAAAAATATGCATTACTTAAATTTATGAATAATATAAATGGTATGTTTGATAGATTTATAGATTTTATTGAAAAATTAGAAAATATTACTAAGGAATATATAAAAATTATAGAAGATAAACTTGTAAATTCAAATCTAGATTTTGATGAAATAATCAAATTTAAGGATTTTAACAAAATAAAGGATACGGATGTTTATAAACAAATTAAAGAAATTGATTTAAAAATTTTTGTACAGTTAAATCAATTATTTGCCTTTAGTGTGGAGGAAAAAAATAAAAAAATATTAGGAACATTCTTCTTGGGATACATTCCATTATTGAAAAAAATGCATTTAAGAGATGAGCAAACTGAGGAAGATATTTATAATAAATTATGTGCTATCTCTGATGAAAAACGATTTGAACTATTAAATATTTTATCTAATGGTAAAAAATATGGTAAAGAGTTATCTGATTTACTTGGAATAAGTACTGGTACTGTAAGTCATCACATAACAAATTTAATGGAAAATAATTTAATTAATTCAGAAATCGATGGTAAAAAAATATATTACACAATTAATAAAAAAGCCATAAATAGTATAATTAAATTTTTGCAAGAAATGAGTGAGAGGTAGTATATGACAGCATTTACTATAAAGATAATAGCTATAATTGCTATGATTATAGATCATGTTGGAGCTTATTTTCAATTAAGTGGAAGTGAGATAGTTCTATTTCAATATGCCTTTTTAATGAGAAGTATAGGAAGGCTTGCATTACCTATATTTTCATTTTTCTTAGTTGAAGGATATTTAAAAACAAAAAATTTAAAAAAATATATTGATAGATTACATGTGTTTGCGTTAATATCACAAATTCCATTTGTGTTTTTATTTACTCAAGAAAATTATATATTTGGGGGACTTGCTTCAAATTATTTTACATTTTCATACAAGTTTAAATATTTAATTTTCATTGTATTCATAATTTTTGCATATTGGAAGTACATTTGTGATGGAAAATTTAAAACTTCATTATTTTTAATTTTGTTTTCCTATTTAATAGTTCCATTAAGATTAGAATATAATGGATATATACTACTTTCTACAGATAATTTAAATATTATGTACGAATTAGGAATTTCTTTGATTTTTATGAGATTGATAAGTGTTATTGAAAAATATTTTGAAAATAAAAAATATAAAAAAATAATAGTTCCACTTATTGTGACAATTGTTAGCGTATATTTTATTGGAAAAGTTGCAAATTATAATTACAATGCAATAATGATGATTATGTTTATATTTTTACTTAGAAATGATAAAATTAGACAACTTTTATTTATTGCTTTATGGGGAGTTTTTGCATATTCTGGAAGTTTACAGCTTGCTATATTTGCAGTATTATCAGTATTATTTATATATTTATATAATCATAAAAGAGGAATATCGGTTAAATACTTATTTTATATAATTTATCCGCTGCATATAGTGTTGATATCTTTGGTTAAAATTTTTATATAAATAAAATTTATAGTAAATTAAAATCGGGGTAAAGTTTTTTCATACTTTTTAAAATAAATTTTAATATAGGTATGAGATGATTTTATGATTTTTATATTTGATTCATACATAATTGTGGAGTTTTATTGTTCAGTATGAACTGTTTTTATAGTTTTGGTAAATTTATCATACTTTTTATTTAGTACATCTATTTAGGTATTATCAAATACTGAATGTTCAGATATATTTATCATACCTATTTGTTGGTATATGTGTATGAGTATGAAGATTTTTGGAAAATAGAAAATTTTATTCATACTTTTAGGATGAGAATCTGGTATAAGTATGAAAATTAAAGAATATTACAAAAAATCATTCATACTTTTTAGACGGCGAGCTGACATAAGTATGAATATTGAAACATTTGTAAAATTTATGATCATACTTGTTACTAAATATTTTAATACATGTATGATTTTTCTAGATTATTAAATAAAAATAAAAGATTTGCTTATGCCACCTCCGCAGACTGAAGGTCGAGGATTAGTGGCGAAAGCAAATCTTTTATTTTTACTAAACATAATCACAAACTTATGGTATTATATTATATATTAATAATTACAGGAGATTAAAATGGTTGAAAGATATAATCCAAATGCTATTGAAAAGAAATGGCAAAAAATTTGGGAAGAAGAAAAAACATTTAAGACAGTTATGGATAAAGATAAAGAAAAGTTTTATGCTTTAATAGAATTTCCATATCCATCAGGAGCTGGACTTCATGTAGGACACCCAAGATCATATACAGCTTTGGATGTAGTTTCAAGAAAAAGAAGAATGCAAGATCAAGTTGTATTATATCCAATGGGATTTGATGCTTTTGGATTACCAACTGAAAATTTTGCAATAAAAAATAAAATACATCCAAGAATTGTTACAGAACAAAATATTGCTAATTTTACAAAACAATTAAAATCGATGGGATTCTCATTTGATTGGGATAGAGCTATAGATACAACTCAACCTGATTACTATAAATGGACACAGTGGATTTTTATCCAAATGTTTAAAAAGGGATTGGCATATAAAAAAGAATATCCAATAAACTGGTGTCCAAATGATAAAGTAGGTTTGTCAAACGAAGAAGTAGTAAATGGACTTTGTGAAAGATGTGGAGCTAAAGTTGAACATAGAGTTAGAAATCAATGGATGCTAAAAATTACAGAATATGCTGACAGATTGATTGATGATTTAGATTTAGTAAATTATTTACCACATATCAAACAACAACAAATAAACTGGATTGGAAGATCAAAAGGTGCTGAAATTAATTTCTCAATAAAAAATCATAATGAAAAATTAACTGTATATACAACAAGACCTGATACAATTTATGGAAGCACATATATGGTTATAGCTCCAGAACATAAGATAATTGATATTTTAAAATCTGAAATTGAAAATTATGATGAAGTATTAAAATATAAAGATTTAGCTAATAAAAAATCAGATTTTGAACGTGGAGAAATGAATAAAGATAAAACAGGTGTTGAATTGAAAGGGATTAAAGCTATAAATCCTTTAACAAACCAAGAAATACCTGTGTGGATTTCAGATTATGTAATGGTTACTTATGGTACAGGGGCAATTATGGCAGTACCGGCACATGATACACGTGATTATGAATTTGCTAAAAAATTCAATCTTCCAATAATTGAAGTTGTAAGTGGAGGAAATGTTGAAGAAGAAGCATATACAGATACTCAAACAGGAACTATGATTAATTCAGGTATTTTAGATGGATTAGAAGTAAAAGATGCTAAAGAAAAAATTATAAAATACATTGAAGAAAATGGTTTAGGTGAAAAGAAAACTAACTTTAAATTGAGAGACTGGGTATTTTCAAGACAAAGATATTGGGGAGAACCAATTCCAATGGTATACTGTGAAGAACATGGTTGGAATCCAATAGATGAAAAAGAATTGCCATTATTACTTCCAGAAGTAGAAAATTATGAACCAACAGATGATGGATCATCTCCATTATCAACAATACCAGAATTTGTAAATACAACATGTCCAATTTGTGGTGGACCAGCACACAGAGAAACTGATACAATGCCACAATGGGCCGGATCATCATGGTATTATTTGAGATATATGGATCCAAATAATCAAGATGCATTAGTTGGTAAAGATGAAGTTGAATATTTTTCACCAATTGACTGGTATAATGGTGGGAATGAACATACAACACTTCACTTGTTGTATTCGAGATTTTGGCATAAATTCTTATATGATATCGTAGTAGTACCAACAAAAGAACCATATATGAAGAGAACATCACACGGTATGATTTTAGGTGAAAATAATGAAAAAATGTCAAAATCAAGAGGGAATGTTGTAAACCCTGATGATATCATAGAAAATTATGGAGCAGATACACTTAGAACATATGAAATGTTTATTTCTGAATTTGATAAATCAGTTCCATGGTCAGATGAATCTTTAGTTGGTGTTAGAAAGTACCTAGACAGGGTATGGAGATTACAAGATATTCTAGTTGATGGAAATGAATATTCATCCGATATGGAAATATTAATAAACCAAACAATTAAAAAGGTTACAGATGATTATGAATCAATGAAATTTAATACAGCAATTTCACAATTGATGATATTATTAAATTCATTTACTAAAAAAGGACAAATTACTAAAAAAGAACTTGAAACATATTTAATTTTATTAAACCCTTGTGCACCACATTTAACAGAAGAAATGTGGCAATTACTTGGTCATGAAACACAAATGGCTAATGAAAATATTTGGCCAACATATGATGAAAGTAAGTTGACCAGTGATACAGTGGAAATTCCAGTACAAGTAAATGGTAAGGTTAGAGGTAAAATAGAAGTTTCTAAAGACGCAAGTAAAGAAGAAATTATAGAAAAATCTCAACAAGAAGAAAATGTAAAAGCATTTTTAGAAGGTAAAACTGTAAGAAAAGTTATATTTGTTCCAGGGAAAATATTAAATATTGTTGCAAATTAATATACTAAAAGAGCTGTTGTAAAATGACTTAAAAGTTGTTTTATTACAGCTTTTTCCTTTACAATAAGGGGCATTATTTGATATATTTATATATAGATTATGGAGAATGGAGGATAGTATGAATTTAACTACTAAAAGTGAATACGGGTTAAGAGCTTTATCATATTTGAGGGATAAGTATGATCAAGGACCGATAAACATTTCCGAAATTTCTATAGAATTAAAACTAAGTAAAACTTACATAGAGCAGATATTTAGAAAACTAAAAAAAGCTAATATAATCGAAAGTTATAGAGGTAAAGAAGGTGGATATAAATTAAAAAATAATCCATCAGAAATAAATGTAGGGCATGTTATAAGAATATTGGAAGGTAATATTGAATTATCTCATAAATGTAATGATGAAAAATGTTCCATTGAAGGATGTGCTTCAAGACAAGTATTTTCTAAAATAGACAATGCTGTATCTAATGTGATTGATCACATAACATTAGATCAAATTTAAGATAGAGGGTATAATGAAAGAATTAAATTTTAATCAATTAAGAAAAGAATTTTTAGATTTTTATGAATCTAAAGGACATATCAGACTAAAAAGTTATTCATTGATTCCAAATAAAGATAAAAGTTTACTTTTAATCAATGCTGGTATGGCGCCACTTAAAGAATATTTTATGGGAACAAAAAAATTCTCGAAAAATAGAGCTACATCATCCCAAAAATGTATTAGAACAGGGGATATTGATAATGTAGGTAAAACTCACAGACATGCAACATTTTTTGAAATGTTAGGTAATTTTTCATTCGGAGATTATTTCAAGAGAGAAGCCATTAACTGGGCATGGGAATTTTTAACAAAAGTTATTGAATTGGATCCAGCAAAATTATCAGTAACTGTATATTTAGACGATGATGAAGCATACAATATTTGGAATAAAGAAATTGGACTTTCAGAAGAAAAAATTTCAAGATTAGGAAAAGAAGATAATTTTTGGGAAATAGAAGAAGGCCCATGTGGTCCTTGTTCTGAAATTATGTATGATAGAGGAGAAGGATACGAAGGAGATGACAGATACTTAGAAATCTGGAATTTAGTATTTACTCAATTTAATAAAACTTCAAAAGGTGAGTATTTACCATTAGATCATCCAAATATTGATACAGGTATGGGATTAGAAAGACTTGCATTAATAGTTGAAAATGCTGCAAATATATTTGAATTAGATACATTTAGACCATTATTAAAAGCTATTGAAGAGTTATCAGGTAAAAAATATGGTGAAAGCGAAAAAGTAAATGAGTCATTTAGGGTTATAATGGACCACTCAAAAGCAATGTCATTTTTAGTCTATGATGGGGTAATTCCTTCAAATGAAGGAAGAGGATATGTTTTAAGAAGATTAATCAGAAGAGCATACCGTCATGGTAAACACTTAGGTATAAACGGACATTTCTTAGAAAAATTAATCCAAATTGTTATGGAAATATATTCTCCAGAATATCCTGAATTACTTGAGGATAAAGAAAGAGTATTTAAGATTGTAAACAGAGAAGAATCAAAATTCCAAGAAACAATTGATCAAGGTTTAGAAATATTAAATTCAATGTTAGATCAATTAGATTTAAAACAAGAAAAAACATTGTCTGGAGTAGATGCATTCAAACTATATGATACTTATGGTTTTCCTCTTGATTTAACAGAAGAAATTGCAAAAGAAAGAAATATCAATATTGATAAAGATGGATTCGCAGCTGAAATGGAAGCACAAAAAGAAAAATCAAGATCTGGAAAAAGTTTTGAAGGTGGCTGGGAAGATGACAAGATTGAAATTTCGGGATACGAAGCAACACAATTTGTAGGATATGATAATTTTGAAGCTCAAGCAAAAATTATAGGGATAGAAAATTCTGAATCAAAAGCTATTTTTGAAGGACAAAAAGCAATAGTTATTTTAGATGTTACACCATTTTATGGTGAAGGTGGTGGACAAATAGGAGATACTGGTTATTTAGAAAGTGAAAGTGGAATATTAAAAGTTTTAGATACTAAGAAAACGGCAGATAATATTTTCTATCACATTGTAGAATGTGAAACTGGTGAATTTAATGTTGGAGATGAAGTAGTTGCAAAAATTGATGTAGAAAGAAGAAATTCAATCGTTAAAAATCACTCCGCAACACACTTGTTAAATAAAGCGTTAAAGACAGTATTAGGTAATCATATAAATCAAGCTGGTTCATTAGTTACAGATGAAAGACTAAGATTTGACTTTACACATTTTGAAGCAATAAGTAAAGATGATTTAAGTGAAATAGAAAGATTAGTAAATGAATCAATATTTTCAAATTATCCAGTTCAAATTGTGGAAACTACCCTTGAAAAATCTCAAGAATGGGGAGCAGTAGGATTATTTGAAGATAAATATAAAGATATTGTAAGAGTTGTAAATATGGGTGACTATTCAGTAGAACTTTGTGGTGGTACACATGTAAGAAACACATCAGAAGTTATGATGTTTAAGATTGTTTCTGAATCAGGTATTGCTGCTGGAGTTAGAAGAATAGAAGCAATTACAGGTCTATCAGTTTATAAATATATAAATGAGTTAGAAATAAAAGAATATAATATTTCTAAATTGCTAAAGACACAAAAAGATGGTGTTGAATCTAAGATTAATAGCATGATCGAAGAAGAAAAATCATTAAAAGAAAAAATTAATCAATTTAAGTCATTGCAAGAAAATTCTTTAATTGACGAAATCTTATCTGAAATAAAAGAAGTTTCTGGAGTAAAATTATTAGTTAAGAAGTTAGAAGAAGTTGATAGTGAATCATTAAAAAATATTTCAGACAAGCTTCAAAATAAAGAAACTGAATTAGTTGTGTTATTGTCTAGTGTTTCAAATAATAAAATTATATTTGTTTCATCAGTGTCAAAAGATCTAATAAAGAAAAATATTAAAGCTGGAGATATCGTAAGAAGTGTTGCCCAAGCAACAGGTGGAAATGGTGGTGGTAGACCAGATTTTGCACAAGCTGGGGGAAAAGACATAGAAAAATTAGATGAAGTATTATCTAAAGTAGAGGAATTTGTTATAGAAAAACTTAATTAGGAGATATTATGACAAACAAATTTGAAGAAACAATGAAATTTAAATTAGAAGTTAACAAGGAAGATAAAGTTGTTGAAATATTAAAGCATGTTTATGTTTCTTTAAAAGAAAAAGGATATGATCCTGCAAATCAAATTATTGGATATATTTTGTCAGGTGATCCGACATATATAACAAGCTATAATGATGCTAGAAAAACTATAAAACAAGTTGATAGAAATGAATTGCTTGAAAATATTTTAAATTTTTATTTTGAAAAAAATGATATAAATAAATAAAATATGGGTGGATTACTCTACCCATTTTTATCATTAAGCTAATGGGGATTTATGGAAAGATATATTGGACTTGATTTAGGTACGAAAACAATAGGGGTAGCGATTTCTGACCCTTTATTGATATTCGCTAATGGATTAGTGACTATCAAGAGAAAAGATATCAATAGTGATATTCAAGAAATAAAAAAAATTATAAATACAAATGAGGTTACTAAAATTGTAGTTGGTATGCCTTATAATATGGATGGATCAAAAGGTCCATCAGCTCAAAGAGTAATGAGCTTTGTAGATTTACTTAAAAAAGAAATTGACAATGAGATTATTTATGTAGATGAGAGGCTTACAACAGTCTCAGCAGAAAGAGTTTTAATTGAAAATAAAGTAAGAAGAGAAAATAGAAAGGATCATGTAGATAAGATTGCAGCAACATTCATACTACAATCTTATTTAGATGCAAGGTAATTTATGGAAAATAAAAAATATATTGAAATAAGTGATGGAGAACAAACACTTAATTTATTAATAGTTGATACATTTGGAGTAGATGAAAAAGATTATGCTGCTTTATTAGATGAAGAAACTGATGAATTATATTTGTTTGAAATTGAAATTGAAGACGAAGAAGTTACATTTAAGACAATAGAAAGTGAAAAAGAATTAGATGAAGTCCTTGCAATTTATAATGATCTTTTAGAATCAGAAGATGAAGAAATTGAAGAATAGGATAGAAAATATGAACAAATATTATAGAAAAAAAAGAAAATCAAGTATTAAAATTATTCCTTTAGGAGGAGTTGGAGAAATTGGTAAAAATATGACTGCGATAGAGTATAAAAATCAAATTTTTATAGTCGATGCAGGACTTACTTTTCCAGATGAAACAATGCCGGGAATAGATATAGTAATACCGGATTTCACTTATTTAGAACAAAATAAACATAAAATAAAGGGTTTATTTGTTACACATGGTCATGAGGATCACATAGGTGCAGTCCCATATTTATTAAAGAAAATAAATATGAGAGTATATGCTACACCTTTAACACTTGGATTAATTGAAGCAAAATTAGAAGAGCATGGATTGAATAAATCTGTATTAAAAACAGTAAAACAAGGTCAAACCATTAGAATTAGTGACATAGATGTTGAATTCATCGCAGTAACACATTCAATACCTGATGCTTGTGCTTTAGCATTCCATACAGATATGGGGATTGTGTTTTTCACTGGAGACTTTAAGGTAGATTTTACTCCAATTGATGGAGTAAGAATGGACTTGCAAAGACTTGGAGAGCTTGGGAAACAAGGCGTTTTATGTATGTTTGGAGAAAGTACAAACATAGAAAGACCAGGATCAACTTTGAGTGAGTTAACAATTAGAGAAACGTTTAAGAAAGTTTTTGCTGATGCTAAAGGTAGAATTTTAGTTGCAACTTTTGCTTCTAATTTACATCGTGTTCAACAAGTTTTAGATGCTACAGAATTTAATAATAAAAAATTATTTGTATCAGGTAGATCAATGCTGAGAAATGTTAAAATTGCAATAGAATTAGGTTATTTAAGAGTCAAAAAAGATACTATTCAAGATATGAATAAGATTAATAAATTTAAGCCTGAAGAGATTGTAGTATTAACCACAGGTAGTCAGGGTGAGCAAATGGCTGCTCTTACAAGAATGGCTAGAGAAGAGCATAATAAGTTGAAACTAACTGAAAAAGATACTGTTGTTATATCCGCAACACCAATACCTGGAAATGATGCAGCTATGGGATCAGTTATAAACAATTTAACAAAGTTAGGAGTAAATGTTGTTTACTCAAAATTAGCAGATGTTCATGTTTCGGGGCATGCATCTAGAGAAGAATTAAAATTAATGTTAGCGCTTATACAACCTAAATATTTCATTCCTGCTCATGGGGAAATTAGACATCAAGTTATGCATAAAAATTTAGCGGTTTCAATGGGCGTTAAAGAAGAAAATGTATTTATTACAGAAGTAGGAGATGTTGTAGAAATAGGACTTCATGGTGCACAAATGAAAGAAAAAGTACCAGCTGGTAAAGTATTAGTTGATGGTTTAGGAATTGGTGATGTAGGAAATATAGTTTTACGTGATAGAATCAAGTTAGCAGAAGACGGAATTATAAATGTTGCTATGTCATTTGATAAAAAATCAGGAAAAATTATTGGCAGAGCACAAATGAATACAAGAGGATTTGTTTATGTAAAAGATTCTAAAGATTTAATGGAAGGCACATATAAGATTTTAGAAGCTGCTAAAAATGAGATAAATAATAAAAATATCACTGATACAAATCAAATGAAATATCTTATAAATGAAAAATTAAGAGTATTTTTCTATACAGAATTAAAGAGAAATCCAATGATTATGACAATGATACTAGAAATTTAATGATAGGAGTATTATGAAAAACAAAAATCTGTTTTATAAAAAATTAAATAAAATCTTATGGATATTATTTGGAACATTAATTATGGCTATAGGTACATTTTTATTTAATGTTCCATCAAATATTGCAGCAGGTGGGGTTACAGGGTTTTCACAGGTTATTAAACATTTATATCCTGCAATAAATATTGGATTTATTATGGGGATTCTTAATTTAGTGTTGTTTGTTTTAGGTTCATATTTTTTAGGTAAAGAATTTGGGATTTTTACAGTTATAGGAGCAGGTTCATATACAGTATTTATGGGAATTTTAGATTTTTTATTTACAGTTAAAGAACCTATATTAAAAGATACATTAGCTAATTTAGCCCTTGGTGCTATATCAATAGGGATAGGTTTGTCATTTGTATTTAGACAAAATGCTTCAACAGGAGGGACGGATGTTTTAGTTAAAATAATTGAAAAATATTCTGAATTTAGTGTAAGCAAGGGAATGTTAATAGTTGATACATCTATAATTGTTTTTGCTGGAACAGTATTTGGATTACAAAGTGGTATTTATTCTTTTATTTCATTATATATTACAGCATATGTTTTAGATGTTTCAATTGCGGGATTTAATTCTAAAATTGCAATGACAATTATTTCAAATCATGTAGAAGTAATAAATAATTATGTAATGAATGAAATAAATAGAGGGACTACACTTTATTTAGCAAAAGGCGGATATACAAAAAATGAAAAAGAAATATTAGTAACAGTAGTAGATAAAAAGCAGTATGTAAAAATTAGAAATTTTATAAAAAGTATTGATGATGATGCCTTTGTATATATCAGCAATATAAATGAAGTTTATGGATATGGATTTTCAAGGGAGTTTAATCATGTTGAAGCTAGGGAAAAGGCAAAAATTAAAAATTAAAAGGCTTACATCAGTAGGAGCTTTTTTAGGAAATAACGAACATAATGATGATGACGATGTATTATTGCCAAGAAAGTACTTAAAAAAAGAAAAAGAAGTTGGTGATGAAGTAGAGGTTTTTGTTTATAAAGATAACAATAATAGGCCAATCGCTACTACAAAAAGATCTAAAATTGAGTTAGGTGAGTTAGCTATTCTACAAGTTGTAGATACAACTAAAATAGGAGCTTTTTTAGATTGGGGATTAGATAAAGATTTACTTTTACCTTTTGATGAACAAAAAGGTACTATAAAAAAACATAGTTATCATCTTGTTGGTCTATATATTGATAAATCTCAAAGATTAACAGCTACTATGAAAGTAGAAGATTTTTTTGAAAAAGATATTGACTTAAATGAAAATGATTGGGTTAATGGACAAATTTATTCATATGATTCAAACTTTGGAGCTTTTATTTTAGTTGAAGGTAAATATAATGGAATGCTTGCTCAAGAAGAAATACAAGGTGTTCCAAAAGTAGGAGATAATTTACGTTTAAGAGTAAAAAGAATTAAAGAAGATGGTAAAATAGATTTAACTACAAACAATAGAGCTCATGTGGAATTAAATAAAGATGCTGATTTTATTTATAATACCTTACGAGATAATGGTGGATTTTTAAGAGTTAATGATAAATCAGATCCTAAAATCATCAAAAGAGTATTTAGTATGAGTAAAGCTCAATTTAAAAAATCCATAGGAAGATTATATAAACAACGTAAAATAATATTTAAAAATGAAGGTATAATGATTACCAAATAGGAGGTATAATGGAAAATAAAGTGTATTATAAAATTGGAGATAAGGAAATAACACAAAAAGAAGTACATGATTTTGTTCATAATTTAGGACAAGAAGGTATGAGATTTCATAATGAAGAAGGATTTAAACAAATAGCAAAAGAATTGTTAAATCAAGAATTATTTTTATTAGATGCGAAAGAAAATAAATTAGATGAAAATGAAGATTTTAAGAAAGAATTAGAATTTGCTAAAGAACAAATTTTAAAACAATATGCTATGAGAAATGTATTATCACAAGCAGAAGTTTCTGATGAAGAAGTAGAAAAGTTTTACAATGAAAATAAAAAACAATTTAAGGATGTTTACACATTTAAGGCTTCACATATATTAGTTGATAAAGAAGAAGAAGCAAAAGAAATAAAAAAAGAATTAGATGATGCTGCTAAATTTGCGAAATTAGCTTCTGAAAAATCTATGTGTCCTTCAAAAGAAAGAGGTGGAGATTTAGGCGAATTCCAAACAGGACAAATGGTTCCTGAATTTGAAAATGCTTTATTAGATATGAATATTGGGGAAATTTCTGAACCGGTTAAAACACAATTTGGATATCACGTTATTAAACTTGATAATAAAGAATTAGTAAAAGAAAATTCTTTTGAAAATTATAAAGAAAATTTAAAAAGAAATATTTTATCTCAAAAGCAACAAGAATTATACTTAAACAAATCTGAAGAATTAAAGAAAAAATATGATGTAAAGGAAATGTAATTATGCAAAAATTAGCAAATTCAAGTGCATACGATGTATTTAAAAATTTTGAAAAAATAAGTGAAATTCCAAGATGTTCACATGATGAAGAAGCAATATCAAAATTTGTTTATGAATTTGGAAAAAGTCTAGGTTTAGAATCTAAAAGAGATGAATTTGGAAATGTAATTATTATAAAACCAGCTTCAGAAGGATATGAAGATAAAGATACAGTTATTTTACAAGGACATATGGATATGGTTTGTGAAAAATCAGACTCTTCCAAGCACGATTTTACATGTGATCCAATTGAATTACAAATTGATGGGGATTTTATTCATGCAAATGAGACAACATTAGGAGCTGATGACGGTATTGCAGTAGCTATGATGATGGCAATACTGGAAAATAAATCCTTAAAACACCCAAAAATTGAGGCACTTTTTACAACTACAGAAGAAACAGGTATGGATGGAGCGATTGGATTATCCGAAACTGTATTAACAGGAAAAAACTTGATTAATATAGATAATGAAGAAGATAAAATTATAATTGTTGGATGTGCTGGTGGGATTAATGCATATCTAGAAAAAAGAATTTCAAAAAATGAAAAAAGTTTATCAAATTATGAAATAAAAGTATCTGGGTTACAAGGCGGACATTCTGGAATTATGATAAATGAAGGAAGATTAAATGCGATTAAACTTTTAGATGAAATTTTATTAGAATTGTCTAAAAAAGTTGATTTTTCATTACAATCTATAAATGGAGGAACAAAACACAACGCTATTCCTTCTAATTCAAGTGCTGTAATTGGTATTTATGAAAATGATAAACAATTATTATCTGATGAATTAAATATTTTATTTGATGAAATGAAGAAAAGCAATCAAAATTTAGAAGTAAATATAAATTTTTCATTAAATGAAATTTCTAATACAAATTTATATATAAATTGTGATGAAAAGAAAGAAATAATTAATTTATTAAATGAATTCCCTCATGGAGTTAACACATTAGATAATGAGTTAAATATTGTTAAATCTTCAAATAATTTAGCGATTTTAAGAACTGAAGATGAAGTTTTGAAGATACAAACATCAATTAGAAGTTCAGACTCTAATGATTTAGAATATTTAAAAAATAAAGTTATAGAAATTGCTGAAAAATATAATTTTAATGTTAAGTTTTCAGAAGGATACCCAATGTGGAAACCTAATTTTGATTATGAATTACTAAATCATGCAAAAGAAATTTATAAATCATTAAGAGATGAAGATGCAGAAGTAGCAGTTATACATGCAGGACTTGAAACGGGTATATTAAGTCAAAAATATCCAAATATGAATATGATCAGTATTGGACCAGATGTAATTGGAGCACACACTCCTAAGGAAAAGCTTTCCATTAGCTCTACAGAATTTTCATTTAATTTTGTAAAAAATATTTTAAAAAGCTTGTAATTTTTGTGAAAATTGGGTATATTTAAATAAACAAGGAGGTATCTATGAATGATAAACTTGAATGTGAAAACGAAAATCTAGAAGATGAAATTTTAGATGAAGAATTATATGATGAAGTAGAAGATTTTAAAGAAGTAATTTTAACTCTTGATGATGATTCAGAACTTAAATGTTTGGTAATAGCACAATATGATGTCGAAGGACAAGAATATATTGCTTTACTTCCAATTGAAGATGATGAACCAGGAGATATATTATTGTACAAAGCAACTTATGGAGATGATGATACTTTTGATGTTTCATTGATTGAAGATGAAGAAGAATTTGAATTAGCTGCAGATGCTTATTACAATTACATTGAGGAAGAAGAGATTGATGTAGATGATATAGAATATCATACCCATGAACATGAATGTGGATGTGGACATCACCATCATGAAGAAGGACACGAATGTGGATGTGGACATCACCATCATGAAGAAGGACACGAATGTGGATGTGGACACGATCATCATGAAGAAGGACATGAATGTGATTGCAAACACGAAAAATAATAAGATAATATAAATTAGTAAATATGAAGGAAGGTTTAATATGGTTAAATTAGTTTTAGGTAAATCAGGTAGTGGAAAAACAAAATATTTAATTGATAATGCTAATGAAGAAAAAGCAAGAGGAAATGGAAATATTGTCTTTATAGATACTGATGATTCTCATATTTTTTCTTTAGATTATGCTGTTAGATTGATAAATGCTAAAAAATATGGAGTGGATAATATAGAATCTCTTTACGGTTTTATTGCAGGTATAGTTTCAAGAGATTATGATATTGAAAAAGTTTATTTAGATGGATTATACCAAATTGTAGAATTTACACCTGATAATACTAAAGAATTTATTGAAAAGTTAAATAAATTAACAGAAGAATCAAATTTAGAAATTCTTCTAGGTTTAGACTTAGATGATGAATCACTATTTAATGGATTAAATGTAGAGGTACAGGTATTATAGTGTATTTGTCTGAAAATGATAAACTAAACAAATTTATAAAATTAAGAAATAAATATATTGATTTATTAAATTTAAAAAAAATTAATAAGTCAGAATTTAATCATAATAATAATGAAATTTTTTCAAAAATAAATCTAAGACCGTTTACGGTCTTAGATTCTTTCAATAAAGCATTATATAACTATAACTATTATAATACAAAAGCTAAGCTAGCTTTAGAAGAATTTAAGTTATACAGGAATTCAAAGAATTTAAAAAAAGCAAAATTAGCTGAAAATGCAAAGTTAAATAATTATTATTTGAAGGATCAGGCTATAATTGCCATGATTGAATTAGAAGAAAGTTCTAAAATAGAGGCTTATTATGTAATAATGCATTCTAAAAACTTGAAAGATCAAATTTTTGAAATTTATTTTAAGGAAAGAGAAAAAGTAATTTTACATACTAAAAATGAGATAGTAAAAAAATTATTGATTTCAAAAAGATGTTTCAAAGAAGATATTAGACAGTCTTTGATAGATAGCTATATTAATAATTGAAAATTTAATACATAAAGGGGCTGTTGCAAATAACTAATTATATTTGCAGCAGCCCCTTTTGTAATTATTTTGTTAAGACAATCTCTTTAATTTGCTCAAAATTTAAATTCTTTTTAATTTTATGTGTTCCATATATTATATTTTTCTTTGAGTTTTCTAATGATTTTGTAAAATTATCTTTATCTTGAATCAACTTATATTCAAATAAAATATCCGAAAGTTGCTTATATGTTATACCTTTAGGTATAGTTACCTCAATTTCAGAATTATCTTCAGTTTTTTTTATTGTTTCTTCTTGAATAATATTCGATGCTTTAGATTCTATATTAACTAAATTGTTAAAATTGAAGTATAAAACAAATCCAATTCCTAATACCACTATTAAAGCAAAAATTAAGTCCGAAAAATTATAAAAGAAATCTTTAATGTATTTCATATTTACCCCTTTTAATTATCTTATGCTATAATAATATCATAATGAGGTAAAAAAATAAAATGAGAAATATTAAAATTGATATAAATGATGATAATCAAACACTTATAAAGTTTTTGAATAAATATTTTTCGGAAGCGCCAAATTCTTTAATATATAAGTGGTTAAGAACAAAAAAAATTAAAGTTAACAAAAAAAAATCAGAGCCAAGTACATTGATTTTTAAGGATGATATAATTGATATATATATTTATGATGAAGAAATTGAAAAATGGCAAAAAGATAAAGTATCTGTAAGAAATAAATTGAATCTTGAAATTGCATTTGAAAATGAAGATATTATTATAATTGATAAGCCTCAAAATGTACTTGTACATGCTGCAAATAAAGAAGATTACGGTAAAAATGTAGTTGACTTTATTGTTGATTATCTTATTGAAAAAAAAGAGTATATTCCAAGACTAGAGCCTACATTTAGACCGTCTGTAGCAAATAGGATTGATAGAAATACAATGGGACTAGTTATAGGAGCTAAAACTAGAAAATCGCTTTTGGAATTAAATAATTCTATTGATAATTATATTCATAAATATTATTTGGCGATTGTTCATGGGAAAATTGCTAAAAAAATTGAAATAAAGAATAAACTAGAAAAAAATGAAAATAACTATGTAAGTGTTTCAGATACAGGAAAAGAGTCTATAACTGTTATTAGTCCGTTACAATATAATGATAAGTATAGTTTAGTTGAAATAAAGTTATTAACTGGAAGGACGCATCAAATAAGAGCCACATTATCAAATATTGGACATCCTATAATAGGAGATAGAAGGTATGGAATTAAAGAAAATTCAAAATTATATAAAGATCAACAGCTTGTAGCTTATAAAATAAAATTTGATAAAAGAATAAAAATTGAAAGCTTAAGAGATTTAGTAATAGAGAGTAAGTATAAAAAATATATTTATAATTTATTTAAGAAGTTAAATTAGGAGGAAAGTTTTGAACAAAGTATTGTTAGTTGAAGATGAAATTGCTATTAGAAAATTTACTAAAATTAATATTCAAAAGGCAGGATTTGAGGTTTATGAGGCAGGTACTGGAGAAGAAGGTATAGAAATGGCATTAGATATAAGACCTGACGTCGTAATCTTAGACGTAATGCTTCCTGGTATGAATGGATTTGAAGTGTGTAGTGTGTTAAGAAATGAAATGCCAGATTTAGGTATAATAATGCTTACTGCAAAATCCCAAGATGTTGATAGAATTTTAGGCTTAGAACAAGGATCTGATGATTATATGACTAAACCATTTAATCCACAAGAATTAGTTCTTAGAATTAAATCTTTAGTAAGAAGGATTAATTTTATTTCTGGCGAAGAGCATAAAGATGAAAGCTTATCTTACGGACCATTTAAGATTGATTCATATTCTAAAAAATTCACAAAAAATGATAAAGTAATTGAGTTGACTCCTACAGAACTTTCATTAATGAAAATATTTTTAACGAATAAAGATAAAGCTTTTACAAGAGAAGAGTTAATGGAATTAGCATGGGGAAATGAAAATAAAGCTGATACAAAAATTATAGATGTAAATATAAGAAGAATAAGAGCTAAAATAGAAGATAGCCCAGCAAATCCTAAATATTTGCATACTGTATGGGGTGTAGGATATAGATGGGGAAATTAAAATTATTTTTAAATCAAATTAAATACAATTTAAAGTTTAGAATAATATTTTTCTATATGATAGTTTTTGTATTTTTTATTTCTATATTTGAGATATTTACATATATTTCATTAAAGGATTATTATTTTAATAATATTAAATCTAATATGCTTGCACAAGCTAAATATAGTATAGAACTGTATGATTCTTCTATTTCAGAATATTCTCTATCAGAAGTGGTTTTAAATGAAAGATTTGAGTTTATGAATAATATTCAAGGACAGGTTCAAATTTTGGATAATACAGGTGTTTTATACTATGACAATACTGGTTCATCAGATATTGGTAAAAATATATTAAAAGTAAATGATTTAATTGAGAGTAAAGAAAATTATAGATTTGATTACAGTGAAAATATTATTTCATTGAGTTATCCAATAAAATCAAATAACATACAAATTGGTATATTAAGAATTATAAGTTCTACTAATAATTTATATAAAGAAATAGCATTGAAGATGATAATTTTCATTATTTTTGGTTTTATTTCTGTATTAATAGGTTTGTTGGTATTGTATTATTTTGCAAAAAAATTCTTAGTTCCTATAAATAAATTGACAAATTTAGCAAATAAATTATCTGATGGTCAATATAGTGAAAAATCAAATATGGATTATCATGGAGAGATAGGAGAATTAGCTAAAACTATGGACGAGCTAAGTGACAATATCATCAAAAAAGAGGAGATTAAAACTGATTTTATTTCATCAGTTTCCCATGAGCTTAGAACACCTTTGACTTCCATTAAAGGTTGGGCAATGACACTTCAAGATACAGATATAGATGAAGAAACAGTTGAAGATGGATTAAAAATTATAGAAAAAGAGGCAGATAGATTATCAGACATGGTAGAGGATTTATTAGATTTTTCAAGGTTTACGTCACCAAGGTTTACATTATCAAAAACACATTTTGATATAATTCCTGTTGTTAAAAATATTGTAAATCAATTAAAACCTAGAAGTTTAGAGAGAAAAATAAATCTAATTTACGATTATTCAGATCAAAATATTATGATTGTAGCCGATGAAAATAGACTAAAACAAGTATTTATAAATTTAATTGATAATGCCTTAAAATTCACATTAGAAAATGGTTCTGTGGTAATAACTATAAAACAGGACTTGGAAACAGAAATGCTTATTTGTGAAGTTGTTGATACTGGAATAGGTATAGATGAAGATGAAATAAATCTAGTAACAACTAAGTTTTATAAAGGCACATCTGAAGGATCCCATACAGGGCTTGGTCTATCAATTGTTGAAGAAATTATATTACAGCATAAAGGAACACTTGAAATTAAAAGTAAGATAAATCAAGGTACTACAATTCATTTTGAAATTCCAATAGGAGGTACAGATGAAGAAAATTAAAATTTTATTTTTGTTAATTTTTATGATTATACTTACTTCTTGTTCAAGTTCAAATATTGACATAAACAAGAATTTAACTTCTATTGAAAAGCCAGATAATTATTTAGATATTACTGGTCAATGGAAATTATCTGAAGTTATAGATATATCTACTGGTAAAAATACTGAAGAATTTGGTAATGCAAATATTTTATTTATATCAAAAAAAATATTTGATTTTAATGATACTTATATTCTAGAACCGAATATAACGTCAAGGTATGTAAATTATTTATCATATTTAGGAAATAAAATTTCAAAAATACCTCATAAATTATTAATTGAAAATGATACCACGACAGTCTATAAATTATCTAATAATATATCATACTCTCAAGAGTTTACTAAAATTTCAAATGAGAAAATTATGACGATAGATTTAGGTAAGATATATATTTATAAAAAGGAAAAAAATCTAACGCAACAAGAAATTGATGATAAATATAGTGAAATAAAATCAATAACAGATGGAAAAGAAGAAATAAAAAATCCTAAATTTGGACTTTCTATTTCATTCAGAAATAAAAAATCTGATAGAAATGGAAAAATAGATTATGATTACTACACTTATTATATAAAAAGAGATGATAAAGATAAAAAGGCAAATGTTTTAAAAGTTGAAAATATTGTTATACCAAAATCATCTGGTTTATGGACAATTTCAAGTATTTATAATAGAAATGCGGAAAATGATTCTGAAAGATATACTCTTTCTGCAAATCCGACATTTTTAGATGATGATTTAAAAAAGAATATTATAAATTATAGTGTTTATAAGAGAATCGATTATGTAAACAAGGATTATATTTCTGTTACAAATTTTAATTATAATAATAATTCTGTTTCTGAAAATTATAATATATATAATATAAACAACATCGTAAATAACCAACCTTTGGATGTTAATAAAATAGCTGGTGTACAGGGGAAAAATATATATCTTTCAAAATATAAAGAATACTTTAGTCTTTTAAGTGAAAGGGAAGATTTTAAAAATTTAGATTTCAAACCAAATACTAGCAATATTGGTATAAACAGAAATAGTAATAATTGGAAATTTATTTCTGGTATTGATCAAATAATTGATAATGAAAAGGGATCAAGATTATTTAGACAATTTAATTTGGATATTACACCCATTGTAAATATCGCACAAAATGATGCATCTTCATTTTCTTGGAGAGAAATTATTTCTAAAAAACCAGGAGCGATTGATGCGGTTGTTTCACCAGATAAAACATATATTTTAATTCAAACTGAAAATTCAATAGAATTATATCCAATATTTTTTAATTATATAGGAAATAATCCTTTGTTCACTATACAAAACACAAAAAATTATGAACTTGTAATGAGTCAATGGGTAACTGATGAAAATATTAATGGGTTATATAATGAATATAATAAACTTAGAAAAATAAATAGTTATATTATCTATCCTCAGACAAATAATAATTAAGGTAAAGAATCAATTTTAATAAAAAGACCGCTTATGTAAAAAAATAAGTGGTTTTTTGCTGTAATTTCAACGTTTTTTCACGGTGTATATTTTTTTTGT
>NZ_JBFNGB010000022.1:0-26953 GCF_046035835.1 Helcococcus bovis | reverse complement strand
TATTAATTAAAATTCATCAACTTTATCTTTTAATAAAGATCTAATTTCATCTATATTATCTAATAACAATACCTTCTTTACAAATTCTTCAGCTTCCGCTAAATTAGTGTTATTAATTATACTCTTTAATTTACCAATTTTAGCACTTACTACTGAGAATTCATCTAATCCTAATCCTAATAATAAATATGTTGCTAAACTATCTGAGGACATTGACCCACACATACCAGTCCATTTTCCTTCTTCATGTGATGCATCAATTACCTGTTTTATAGCTCTTAATACAGCTGGATTAAAATAGTCATATAGATGAGAAATTTTTTCATTTCCTCTATCTGCAGCTAAAATGTATTGTGTTAAGTCATTTGTACCAATACTGAAGAAATCACAATATTTAATCAAATCTCTTGCCATAAATACTGATGCTGGTGTTTCAACCATAATACCAACTTTAATATCTTCATCATATTTTTTACCTTCAGATTTTAATTCTTTTTTATATGATTTGATATATTCTTGAACTTTTTTAATTTCTGCAACACTTATAACCATTGGTAATAAAATTTTTACATTTCCATATGCACTTGATCTTAAAATAGCTCTTAATTGATCTCTCATTATATCTTCTTTATCAAACTGCACTCTTAGAGCTCTCCATCCTAAGAAAGGATTTTCTTCTTTAGGGAATTCAAAATAACTTAATCCTTTATCTCCACCAATGTCTAAGGTTCTAATAATTAAAGGCATACCTTCTAACTTTTCAGCAGCTTCTTTATATACTTCAAATTGTTTTTCTTCTGATGGAAATTCATCTGATTCCATATATAAAAATTCTGTTCTAAAAAGACCAACACCTTTAGCACCATGTTCTAGTCCCGTTTTTAAATCTTCAAGTCCACCAATATTACATACAACTTCTATTTCTTTTCCATCACTTGTTTTAGCTTCAGCAAATTTATATTTTTCTGCAATTGCTTTATCTTCTTTAATTATTTCAAATTTTTTCTTATATGAATTTACTGTTTCTTCATCAGGATCTACTATAATTGTTCCTTCAATCGCATCTAAAATTATAAATTGATCATTTTTTAATTTTGATGTGATATCTTTCATACCAACTATTGCAGGAATTCCTAAAGTTTGAGCAATTATTGAAGAATGACTTGTTTTTCCACCTAAATCCATTGCTAATCCTAATACATGATCTTTGTCCATTGTAGATGTATCTGTTGGTGTTAATTCTTCTGAAACAATAATGTAATCATCATCCAAAACTTGTAATGTATTAGGTTTAATACCCTTTAACTTGTACATTACATTTTCTCCAAGGTCTCTATAATCAGCAGCTCTTTCCTTTAAGTAGGCATCATCCATCATTTCAAATACCATAACCATTTCTTTTATAGTTAAATCTAGAGCATACTCTGCATTTATTAACTCACCTCTAATTTTGTCAGAAGTTGTATCAATTAATGCAGGATCAGATGCTAACTCTATATGTGCATCTCTTACTTCTTTTGCAGCTTGTGTAGAAACTACTCTATTTTCTAATTCATTTACATAATCATTTATTGCTTTTTGAATTTTTTCAATTTCAGATTCAACATTTTCATTTTTAATAGTATTTTTATTTATTTCAATTTCAGCCTTTTCAAATAAATATACTTTTCCCATAGCAACGCCATCAGATGCTGCAATACCTTTATATTTCATTTTACTCTCCAATCAAAGTTTTTATAAAAAATAAAAGAGATACACAAGGTATCCCTTTTTATATGCAATTAGTCTGTTAAACTTCCGATAAATTCAACAACTTTATCACAATTTTCTTCTTCGTTTTCCCCTGTTACTCTAACTAATATTTCTGTATCTTTAGAAATACCTAATGACATAACACTAAATATACTCTTTGCATTTGCCACTTTACCATCTTTTACAAGTTCAACTGTTCCTTCAATGTTTTTTACAAATTGTACCAAAGCTGCTGCTGGTCTTGCGTGTAATCCTGTTTCATTTACTACCACAATTTTCTTTTCTACCATATTTTCCTCCTAAATTTGTTTCCTATTTAATTTTTTTTATAGTTTCTCTCTTCATGATTTCATGATTTAAATTAATTGATTCATTAAATTCTTCTTTATCTCTTAAGATTTTAACTAATATTCTAACTGCAATAGCACCTATATCATAATAAGGTAATCTTACTGATGTTAATGATGGTTTAATCAACTCAGAAATATCACTATTTCCAAATCCTGATACTGAAAATTCTTCTGGAATATTAATATTATTATCATAACAATAATGTAATATACCTACTGCTAAATTATCACTTTCAGCAATTATTGCTGTTACATCATTCTTTTTAAGTTTGTTGTAATTTTTTTCTAAAAATTTATATCCTGCTTCCACTGTATCATTGTTCACACCAAATACCCAATTATCCAATTTGTGATTTTCGGTAGCTTCTATGTATCCACTTTCTTTAGATTCTGAAGAATGAAATGCTGTCTTTTCTCTTAAATAGGCAATATTTTCATGCCCATTTTCAATCATGAATTCAGTCATGTCACTCATCGCTTTTTTGAAATCGATACTTACAGTCTTAAATTCATCAGGACTATAGAATGTATCCAATAATATATATGGAATATCATGTTCTTTTATTAAATATAAAATTTCGTTATTTATTTTTTCAGATATTACAATGATTCCTTCAACTTGTTTCGAGGATAAAAAGTCTACAGCTTTCTTTTGAATTTCAAAACTTCCAAATGTAGAATATAACAAAATATCATATTTGTACATTTTACCTATTTCATCAATACCTCTAAGATATTGAGCCATATAGCTATATCCTATATCGTCAAGTATAATACCTAGAGTATTTGATCTTTTCATAACTAGTGATCTAGCTAATTCATTTGGTTTATATCCAAGTTTTGCTATAGCCTTATTAACTGCTTCAGTTTTATCAGGCGAAACTTTTCTTGTACCATTGATTACTCTAGATACTGTAGAAATAGATACACCTGCAAGGTTTTTAACATCTTCCATAGTAGGTTTTCTAGACATAAAATCCTCCTTAATTCCTTTTATTACATTGTATCATAAAAAACCTTTTCATACAATTTTTTATTTATTAGTTGGACAGTTTTCATTATTACATATTACTGCATCTATTTTTCTATTTTTTCTGTGCACCATTAAATCACCACATTCTGGACACTTTTCTCCTGTTGGTTTATCCCAAGATGCCCAATCACATTCAGGATAATTGTCGCATCCATAGAAAACTTTCCCTCTTTTTGAAATTTTTTCAATAACTTTTCCTCCACATTTAGGACAAACTATACCCAATTCTTTAACAATATTTTTTGTAAAAGTACATGTTGGAAAATTTGAACATCCAATAAAATCACCATTTCTACCTTTTTTATAAAGTAAATCTCCACCACATTCTGGACACTTTTCCCCTGTTGGCTTATCTTTTATTTCAAAATCTTTATTTGAATTTTCTGCTTTTTTTAATAATTCATTAAATGTATTATAAAAATCTTTCAATAATTTTTTCCATTCAACATCAGACTCTTCTATTTTATCTAAATTATTCTCCATTTCCGCAGTAAAATCTTCATTTATAATTGAACTAAAATACTGTAATAATAGTTCTATAACAGTGAAACCTATTTCTGTTGGAACAAGA
Organism: Helcococcus bovis; assembly: GCF_046035835.1. Lineage (NCBI taxonomy): Bacteria > Bacillati > Bacillota > Tissierellia > Tissierellales > Peptoniphilaceae > Helcococcus > Helcococcus bovis. The sequence continues at coordinate 23,247 of NZ_JBFNGB010000022.1, read as the reverse complement.
GATTTTTCTTCAAAAGCAACATAGTGTCTACTTAATAAACTCTTTATAATTGAAGAATATGTAGAAGGTCTACCTATTCCATTTTTTTCTAATTCTTTAACTAATGATGCTTCTGTGAATCTAGCCTTTGGCTTGGTAAAATGTTGTACTTTACTTACATTTTTTACTGAAAATACATCTCCTACTTCAAAATTTGGTAATTCAACTTTTTTATCACTGACATTCCACACTTTTGAAAATCCATCAAATGTAACTATTGATCCATTGGATCTAAATACAATTTTATTACTTTCTATATCATATCTTGTTGATAAATACTTACTATCTTTCATTTGTGATGCAAGTGTTCTTTCCCAAATTAATCTATATAACTTATACTGATCATTTGTTAAGTAATCTCTTATTTTTTCAGGTGTTCTATAAATTGAAGAAACTCTAACAGCCTCATGGGCATCCTGTGAACCACTTTTTTTCTTATTATATGATTTCCCTTTTGATGCATATTCTTTTCCATAATTTTCATTTATAAACTTAAGAGCTTCATCTATTACCCCCTTTGATAATCTTGTAGAATCTGTTCTCATATATGAAATTAAACCAACAGAACCTTCCCCAACATTAATCCCTTCATATAATTGTTGAGCAACTGACATGGTCTTTGATGTTGAAAAATATATTCTTTTAGAAGCTTCTTGTTGCAATGTAGAAGTAGTAAATGGTTCATAAGGCTTTCTACTTTTTTCCTTTACATCTTTATCAATAATTTTAAAATTATCCTTATCAATCTTAGAAATTATATTATCTGCTTCTTTTTCATTTTTTAATTTTATATTTTTTACTTTATCTGAATTAATTTCTCCAATAAATTCTCCGACAAATTCAGTTTTATTATATTTTGAATTAAAATCTATAGTCCAAAATTCTTCAGGAATAAATTTTTTTATCTCATTTTCACGATCAATTATAAGTTTTAACGCTGCAGATTGTACTCTTCCAGCAGATAATCCATTTTTTACTTTTTTCCATAAAATTGGCGAAAGCTTATATCCTACTATTCTATCTAATATTCTTCTTGCCTGCTGTGCATCTACTAGATTCAAATCAATTGGTCTAGGTTGTTTTATTGCTTCTTTTACAGTTTCTTTTGTTATCTCTGGAAATACAACTCTATTTTTATCATTTAAATCTAAATTTAATAAAAAAGCTAAATGCCAAGCAATTGCTTCTCCTTCTCTATCTGGATCAGATGCAAGATAAACATTGTCTGCTTTTTTAGCTTCCGCTTTTATGGCATTAATAGTAGATGCTTTTCCTCGTACGTTTATATATTCAGGTTCAAAATTATTATCTATATCCACACCCATTCTGCTTTTTGGAAGATCTCTTAAATGCCCAACTGAAGCCATTATTTTATAATTTTTCCCTAAAAATTTTCCAATAGTTTTAGCTTTTGTAGGTGATTCTACTATAATTAAATTTTTAGCCACATTATCCTCCCTTTAGTTTTATTACAAATGTAATAATACCACAAATTATCTTAAATACAAATATTTAATTTAATGTATAAAAATTTTCTTTAATATTCATAACAATGTTTTTCATTTCTAATTTAAATATAATTTCATACAATTCTTTAATATCAATTTTTGTTAAATTTGATATTTCATTTATGCTCAAAATATTTCCACTTAAAACATTTATGACATCTAAATATTTTTTTGGAAAATCATAATTATTATTTACTAAATTTATTCTATTTCTTTCTTTAATAAATGGTATATCTTCAATAATATCTTTTCCTGATTGTACAATTTTGGCTCCAAGTTTAATAAAATTATTACATCCTTGAGAATAAACATTGTTAATATTCCCTGGAACAGCAAATAAATCCCTATTTTGCTCAATTGCATATTTAGCTGTAATAAGTGATCCACTTTTTTCCGCAGCTTGTATTACCAATGTACCAAATGATATTCCAGATATTATTCTATTTCTAAATACAAAATTTTGTTTTTGCGGATTTGTAAATAATGGAAATTCTGAAATCAACAATTCATTTTCCATTTTATCATAAAGATAATTATTTGATTTAGGATATCTAATTTCTAAAGAAGAAGCTAAGACTCCAATTGTAGAAATGTTATTTTCTATCGCAGTATTATGAGCATAAGAATCTATTCCAGTTGCCATACCAGATACGATACAAATATCATAACCTGCTAATTCACTAATAATTCTTTTAGTTGCCCAAATACCATACTCTGTAGGCTTTCTCGTGCCAACAACAGCTAAACAATTATTAAAATTTATTTTTTTATTTCCTTTATAATAAATTATTGCTGGTGCGTCATAAATATTTCTTAATCTTTGTGGATAATTTTTATCTAAAATAGTTATATACTTTATTCCAGCTATTTCTAATTTATATTTATAATCCTCTAAATTAAATTTGTTAAAATTATATTTAATATTTTCTTTTTCATTGTCATTTAAAAATAAGAGCTTATCAATATTTTCAGCTTTAATATCTAAAAATATATTGAGAAGCCCCTCACTTATAAAATTTCTAATTCTCAAATTATTAATTTTTAAAATATTTAAAAATAAAATTACATCATTATAAGTATTCATAGTCACCTCAAAAAGCATTTATTATGTGATTTATTTTCTTAAATTCCCAATAGCATTCAATTATGTCAAATCTTATATCATAATCAAACAAATTATTTTTATTTATATAATAAAGTGCTATAGTTTTTAAGTTTCTAATTTTTTTATAATCTACAGCTTGAGATGCATATAAAATATCAAAATTCTTTCTTGTTTTTACTTCTACTATAATTAGTGTATTATTCTTAAATGCGATTATATCTGCTTCTGCAAATTTTGTCGCAAAATTTCTTTCCAGTATTTTATAATTTTGTTGTATTAAATATCTGCAGGCAATTTCTTCACCCAATTTTCCTATTAGCTTGTTCATAATATTTTTTCATAAAGGATATTCTATGGATTTCGCTGATACCATGAGCATCTATCGCTTCATAATGTTTCTTTGTTCCATAGCCTTTATGTGCTTCAAACATATATTCGGGATATACCTTTGAGTATTCAATCATCATATCATCTCTGTAAACTTTAGCTAGTATAGAAGCACATGAAATCTCGTAAACAAGATCATCACCAGATATTATTCCTATTTGATCTATATCAGAGTCAATAAGCTCTGCATCAATTAACGCCAAATTTGCTTTAACTGGATTATCATTCTTATCTTTTAGATTTTCAAGAGCTTTTTTCATAGCTAAAAGACTTGCCTGTCTTATATTAATTTCATCAATTATATGATTATCAACAATGCCATAGCCTATTGCAATAGCATTTTCAAATATGTCTTCAGCAAGTAGTCTCCTTTTCTTATCTGATAATTTTTTAGAGTCTTTAACTCCATCTATATGATTCTCACCCATTATTACAGCACAACTAACAACTGGTCCAGCAATTGGCCCTCTCCCAACTTCATCAATACCACATTTATTTGTATAGTTTTTTGATTTTTCTAATAAAATATCTAGCTGATCTCTTTTTAACTTTATTTTCATATATCCCCATTATACAATATTTTTCTAAAATGAAACTGTCATTATTGTTACATTTTTTTTACATTTTCAACTTCAAAGTTATCTTCCACTCTCTCCAAAGTTATTCTATCAATTCTTACTTTTCTGAAATCATCAAAAATTATATTTGATACCTTAAAATAGTCAATTTCATTTCCTCTTAAGATCGCTCCAAACTTAATAGCGATTTTATCCATTATTTCCAATGTAGGAAGTGACGGATCTATTTCATATCTTTTTTCTAAACTCTTTGGAGAAATTTCTTGTATTTTCTTTATAAATTCAAAACATAAATTTTCAATTTCTAATATTTCATCTTTAATAGCACCTGTAAACGCAAGATTTTTACCACCATCATGTAATTCTAATTTTGGCCATAATACACCTGGTGTATCTAAAAGCATTAAATCACTATTTGTTTTAATCCATTGATTAGTACGAGTTACACCGGGTCTATTTCCTACTTTTGTACCTTTTCTCCTAGAAACATTATTTATGAATGTTGATTTTCCAACATTAGGTATCCCAACAACCATCATTCTAATGCTTGTATCTTTTATTTTTTTTTCTTCACGCTTTTCAAATAATTTTGTTAATGACCTTCTTGCAGTTTTATATAATTCATTTGTTTTTTTGTCTTTAGTTGAATTATATTCTATAACCTCTATTCCTCTATCATTAAAATATTTTATCCACTTTTTAGTTTCATATGGATTGGACATATCTACTTTATTCAAGATGATCAATCTTGGAAAATCTTTAATTATATCGTCTATAACAGGATTTCTTGAACTTATAGGTATTCTTGAGTCAACAATCTCCGCAACTATGTCTACTAATTTTAATGACTCTCTTATCTTATCAAGAGATTTTTTCATATGCCCTGGATACCAGTTAATTTGCATACTACCTCCTTGTATAAAAAAAGGTCAGACAAATGTCTAACCTAAATTTTAGTAATCTGTTTTTTCTTTTAATTTAGCAGCTTTACCAACTCTATTTCTTAAGTAGAATAATCTAGCTCTTCTTGCCTTACCATGTCTTACTACTTTAATATTTTCAACTCTTGGTGAGTGAATTAAGAAAGTTCTTTCAACACCTACTCCGTAAGCAACTCTTCTTACTGTAAATGTACTTCTAACACCTTCACCTTGAATTTTAATAATTGTTCCTTCAAACATTTGGATTCTTTCTCTTGATCCTTCTTTAATTCTGTAATCAATTTTTACATAATCACCAACAAGAATTTCTGGTAAAGAGTCTTTCTTTTGTTCTTCTTCTAATTGTTTTATGATTTCCATAATTATTCCTTTCTTATACTTTTCATATATTTTTCATATAAATCTGGTCTTTTTCTTTTAGTATTTTCTATACTATTATTTTTTTGCCATTCTTCGATCAATTTATGATTTCCAGAAAATAAAACTTCCGGAACTTTCAATCCTAGATATTCTCTAGGTCTTGTAAAATGATCATGCTGTAATAATATATTGTAGTGTGAATCTGTCTTATATGATTCATCATTACCTAAAACATCATCTATAAGTCTAGTAACCGTATCGATTAAAACCATTGCTGGTATTTCTCCACCAGTTAAAACATAATCTCCTATAGAAATTTCATAGTCAACATAATTATTTACAACTCTTGAATCAATTCCTTCATAATGTCCGCAAAGCAAAATTAAATGTTCTTCTTTAGATAAATCAATAGCCATCCCTTGATTCAAAACACTTCCTTGTGGACTTAAAAATATAACCTTAGATTTTTCTGTTTTAACACTTTCAATTGCATCAACAACTGGTTGCATGGTCATAAGCATTCCGGCTGAACCACCATAAACTTCATCATCAACTTTATTGTGTCTATTTTTTGAAAATTTTCTAATATCTATAGAGTTTATTTCTATAATATTTTTTTCAACTGCTTTTCCAATAACTCCATACACTTTCAAAAAATCAAATGTATCTGGAAATAAAGTTAAAATATCAATTTTCATTACATACCTTCTATAAGCTTTACTTTTATTTTATTTTCACTTAAATTAACTGATAGAATAAATTCTTTAACAGCAGGTATCATAATTTCATCATCTTCAGTTTGTACGACATATACATCATTAACATCATATTCTAAAACATCTTTGATAAATCCTATTTTTTGACCATTTTCGTCAAATACTTCCATATCTATTAAATCCTCGATATAATATTCATCATCATTTAAATCGATCATATCTTCTTCTTTTATAAATATATCTTTATCCTTAAATTTTAGAACATCGTTTATATTGTTATATCCATCTAATATAATCATAAGATTTTCTTTATGTTTTCTTACTTTTGAAATCTTATATTCTAAATTATCATTTCCAATGTAATAAGCAATATCTCTGTCAAAACTTTCAATACCTGTTTTTGAGACTTTAAGTTCACCTTTTATCCCATGTGTATTAATAATTTTACCAACTTTAATTTTGTTCATTATTTGCATCAATTACTAAATTTACTTTTTTTTGTTCTTTTATAGCACACGCTTTTAATATAGATCTTATTGAATTAGCAATTTTCCCTTGTTTACCAATAATTTTACCCATATCTTCTGCATTAACAAGTAATTTTATATCAACTATACCTTCATTTGTTTCAGTAATAACTTTAACATCTTCTGGTTTTGTAACTAAAACCTTTGCTATATATTCTACAATTTCATTCATTTTATTTATCCAAATTATTCTGCTGATTCTTCTGTTGTTTCTTCTTCTACAGCTTCTTCTGATTCTTCAGCTGCAGCTGCTTCAGCTTCTGCCTTAGCTTTTGCTTCTGCTTCAGCTTCTGCTTTTTCTCTAGCTATTCTTCTTTCTTCAGCTTCTTTAGCTCTTTTTTCTGCTTCTGCTTTTTTCTTTTCTTCTACTTTTTTTGCTAAATCTTCAAAGTCTGTTTTTAATAATCTAGCAACTGTTGTTGTTGGTTTTGCACCTACTCCCATCCAGTATTCTACTCTTTCACTATCAATTTTAAATACTTTTGGTTCTGAAATTGGATTATAGTATCCGATTTCTTCGATAAATTTACCATCTCTTGGTGATCTTTCATCTGCTACAACGATTCTGTAGAAAGGTCTTTTCTTAGCACCTAATCTTTTCATTCTAATTTTTACTGCCATATTTTTCCTCCGTTTTTAAAAGAATGGGAATCTCTTCTTCCCTTTTTTCATTTTTTTGCTCATAACACCCATTTTTTTCATCATTTTTTTGGTGTCATCGAATTGTTTAAGTAATTTATTTACTTCTCCAATATTTGTACCTGAACCATTTGCGATTCTTTTCTTTCTAGAATTATCAATTATATTAGGCTTTTCACGTTCATCATTTGTCATCGACCTAATAATTGCTTCAATTCTATCAATTGCCTTAGTATCAAAATTCATACCTTTCAATGCTTTAGCATTAACTCCAGGTATCATTTTTAATAAATCTTCTAAAGGCCCCATATTTCTCATTTGAGAAATTTGTGATAGAAAATCATTGAAATCAAAAGATTGATTTCTTAATTTTTCTTCAAGTTCTTTTGCTTTTTCCTTATCCAATGCTTGTTCAGCTTTTTCAATAAGTGATAAAACATCACCCATTCCTAATATTCTTGATACTAGTCTATCTGGATGGAATTGTTCCAAATCTCCCATCGTCTCGCCGGTACCAATGAATTTAATCGGTTTTTCTGTAACTGCTCTAATTGAAAGAGCAGCCCCACCTCTTGTATCACCATCAAGCTTTGTCATTAGGATACCTGTAATATCAATTTGCTCATTAAATGATTTAGCAACATTTACAGCATCTTGACCAGTCATTGAGTCAACAACTAATAGAGTTTCTGTTACATCAACATTTTCCTTGATTGCTTTTAATTCATGCATCAATTCATCATCAATGTGAAGTCTACCAGCCGTATCGATAATAACTATATCATTACCATTTTTCTTTGCTTCTTCAATACCACGTTTCGCAATTTCTACAGGATCAATTTTACCTAAAGAAAATACAGGTACTTCAACTTTTTGTCCGACAACTTTTAACTGATCAATAGCTGCTGGTCTATATATATCTCCTGCAACAAGTAATGGTTTCTTGTTTTTTTTCTTTAGTAGAAGAGCTAATTTTCCTGTTTGAGTTGTTTTACCAGCACCTTGCAAACCTACCATCATAATCACAGTCGGTAATTTTGATGAAAATTTAAGCTCCTGATTATCATCACTCATCAAATTAATTAATTCTTCATTAACAATTTTCACAACCATCTGTCCAGGAGTTAAACTCTGCATAACATCAGCGCCTAAAGCTCTCTCTTTAACTTTTTGTACAAAACTTTTTACAACTTTAAAGTTTACATCAGCTTCAAGTAAAGCCAATCTAATCTCTCTCATTGCTGTATCAATATCTTTTTCAGTAAGTTTTCCCTTACCTCTAAGATTACTCATAAGGTTTTGTAGTCTATCCGATAAATTTTCAAACATTTAGCACATCCTATTTCAATTTTGTTTTAATTTGAAAAATCAAATCTATGTATTTTGAATATTCTTCATCATCAAGATCATTAATCAAATTTTTTTCTAATCTATCTACAAGCCCACCCAGTTCATTTGATCTTTTATACATCCCTATGCCTTCTTCAAAATCCAATAAAGCTTTTTCTGAACGTTTAATTGTTTCTGAAATACTTTGCTTAGATACACCTTGAATATCGGCAATTTCAGTTAAAGATAAATCTTCTAAATAGTGCATTTCAATAGATTCTGCTTGCTTATCTGTAAGTAATTTTCCATAGTATTCATATAGAATACTAATAACTACATTTTTTTCCATTTATTCTCCTGTCAAGGTTTTTCATTGACACTAAATATAATAGCAAAATCAAGACTTTATGTCAAATTTTTATTATATTTTATCTACTTTCATCTATGTCAATCAAATCATCAATTGCAATTAAAAGAGCTAAAAGTTCATCTTCAAAATTTTCATCAATAACTTCTATAACAAAAGTATCTCGCCATGTTAGCACTTTTCTATATATATTGCCAACTAATTTATCCCCATTGTATACATTAAAGTCAAAAGAGAAAAGGTCACCTAATAAATTTAAATCATAATCATCAGATATTATCTTTAATTTTTTTCTAAAAAATGCAAAATCTTGTTTAATATTAAAATTTTTTCCATCACTAAAATCAACATCATAATTCGCTAAAAAGAATACAATACCTCTTTTAATTGTAAAACTTCCACTTCCATTCAATTTTGTTACATTTATAGCATTACCCCAAAATTTAAAGTCTTGATCTACTCTATATACCGCTATTTCATTATCATCAAAAACTTCATAGTGGTCTGTTATCTTAAAAACCTTTTGTTTGATATATAATTTTTTCATTTTGCTTCCTTTGTACACATAATTTTATTTTCAATTGAATTATATCATATATAAATACTTATAAAATTTCAAATAAAAATAACCTCAAAATTATTTCATAAATTCTGAGGTTAAATTACATATTAAATTTTACTAAATTCCATCTTCAAAATCATCTAAATAATCGTCTTTTTCGACTAGTTCAAATTTTTGAATAGAATCTTTACCCGCTTCTATAATTTCATCTACAAGTAAATCTATATCATCATTTTCAGTGGTAATCGCTGTAAATAACATTGCAAAATTTAATCCTGCAAGTATTCTTGTGTTATCATTACCACCAAAATTCATCACTGAGCGATTAAATGGAGTTCCTCCCATTAAATCAGTAATTACAATTACATGATCATAATTAGAAAATGAATTATAAGCATCTATTAGTTTTTTATCTATCATTTCAAAATTTTCACCTTCAAGAAAATTTACATTTTTAACATTTTCAAACTTTCCAGCTATTATTTCAACAGTAGATAATATACCTTCTGAAAATTTTCCGTGTGCTGTAACTAAAACAGCTGTTGATTTACTCATTAGAATATTCCTACCCAAGCACCAAATAGACCTAATACGAATAAGAATATGATGCCATAAACTGGTGACAATTTCTTCTTAGCTATTAAGAAGTACATCAACATTACTAAGCCTAAATCAATTATATTTGGAATTATACCATCCAATATTCCTTGTACATTGATTTTTACATCAACTTCTTTTTCTTTTTGGAATACTAATTCTGATGTTCCATTTTCCAAATCTGTGATCGTTGTATTTGGTTTTAATGTTTTTTTATCTTCTTTATATAGATATTTTGAAAATTCTGGTATTCTGTCATTTGTTACAACAGTTTTAATTTCTTGAGAAACTAATTTTTTACCATTTGGAATTTCGTATTTTGTTTTAATACCACCATATAATACCGTTAAAGCTCCTACAATTATAACACCTAAGATTGATGCTGCTCTTGTAAATTCTTTAGCATTTTGTGTAAATAAATCAATTGCTTCCACACCCTTCTTATATGACCAGTACATTAACCAATATCTCAATCCAAATTGAGCCAAGTTAAATACTAGCAAGAATAAGAATGGAGCTATAATTTGCCCACTTAATGCCATATTTGATGTGATACCTGCTAAAATTGGTACTAATGTAAACCAAAATAGTGCATCACCTATACCGCCTAATGGCCCCATTGCTGCAACTCTAACAGCACGAATTGTATCGATATCTTGTTTATTTTGTTCTAATGATAATACAATACCCATTACAAATGTTACTAAAAATGGATGTGTATTAAAGAATTCCAAGTTATGTGTCATTGATTTTGACAAGTCGTCTTTATTTGTATGAATTTTTTCTAATCCTGGTAAAATACTGTACAACCATCCTGCAGCTTGCATTCTTTCAAAATTGAATGATGCTTGTAAGAATAATGATCTCCATACCATTTTGTTTAATGTTTTATTATCAAGATTAGGAGCAACATTTGTGTCTACATAATGATTACTTTGATTATATTCCATCTTCGTCTCCTCCCATTACTTGAGTATTTTTAACTTTAGTTTGAATTTGATAATCCCAATAAGAAACTGCAAAACCGATTAATGAAATTAATAATAGTCCTGGAGCTTGTAATGAAGGTATTGCATTAACAACTATTGCAATTGCGAAACCAAGGAAGAAGAATCCCCATAGTTCTTTTGAAAGCATAACTTTCAACAAGATTGCAAAACCTACAAATCTCATCATCTTACCAGCCACTCCTAAACCTGTTGTAGCCCACTCTGGTAAATTATCTGCTACTGTTTTACCAAATTCTGCACCAGCAATAAAGAATGCTAGAACGATTAAACCAAATATTGTACCTAAAATTGCCATAGACAAGTAGTTAACATGTGAAATCCCTTTTGGATTTGCATTTTCAGCATGTTTATCAGCAACTTTCATAATAGGTGTCATAAGTGTAAATACAACATTAACAGCTTGTTGTCCCAATACTGCAAAAGGATATGCTGCTGCAACTGCTGCTGTTGGTTCTAATTTTGATGTTACAGCAAATACTGTTGCCATAATACCACCGATTACAGCGTTAGGTGGTTGTGCGCCTCCGACAGGCATACTACCTATTTGAATTAGTTGGAATGTTGCACCAACTGTTAGACCTGTTTGTACATCACCCAATATTGCACCAATAACTGGTCCTGTTACTATTGGTTGATATAGTGATTCCAGAAAACTGAATTGGTCTATTGCAGCAATAAATGTTACTAAAAATACCAATAGAATCTGGATTATATTATATTCCATAATACCTCCTATAAATTATTTAAATAATTTTTCTGTACTTTCAGATTGTTCTTGTGGGACTTTTCTGATTTCCAATTCCACTCCACGTTCTTTTAGTTTTCTAAATGCTTCAACATCAGCGTCATCAACACATACAGCTGCCGCTACTTGTCTTTTTCCTTCAGCCATATGCATATTTCCAATGTTAACTTTAGTTATTGGAACTCCCCCTTCCACTAATCTTAGAACATCTTGTGGATTTTCACATATTATAAAGATCTTTTGTTTTGGAGATGCTTTATCAATAATACTTATTGTTTTTTCTATTGAAAAGTATCTTGTAGCTACACCATTTGGTGCAGCCATATCCATAAGACCTTGTCTCATTTTATTAGTTGAAACTTCATCATTTGCAACTAATAACAAATTAGCTCCTACAACATTTGTCCATTGTGTAGCAACTTGTCCATGTATTAATCTATTATCTATTCTTGTCAATAAAATATTTGGCATTTTTATCTCCTTATTTAATTTCTCTTATGCTAAATCTGTCAGCAGTAATTATAACATTTTTAGCTATTTCAATATCAACTTCATTTTTTCCTACTCTAGTCAACACTCCATAAATACCATTGTTTAACATTACTCTAACACCTGGTTTTAATGATTCATGAAGCTTCTTATAGTATGCTCTTGATTTTCTTAAATTTAATATGTTAAAAATTTGAATAATAGCAAAAATTATAAGAATAAATACTATAAAAACTATTGAGGACGCATATATTTGCTCCCACATATCGCCTCCTTTGTTAAGATTTCGTTTTCCTAGAATCATAAAAAAAATAATATATAATATACTATTTTCTTTAAATAACTAGATTTCCATCACATTTAGTATATTATATATTCTTTTTTAAGTCAATAATAAATATGAAATTGTAATTATAAATTATTTTTTATATAAACATCTCTCTTAGGATAAGGGATTTCTATATTATTTTCCTTAAACTTTTCAAATATTTTAAAATTAATAATTGATTTTAATTTTATACTTTGTTTTGGATCACTTATCCATACAAATAACTTAAAACTTAAAGAAGATTCAGCAAATTCTTCAAAAAATACAAATGGAGATGGAATTCTTAAAACTGAAGAATATTCTTTACTCATATCTTCTGCAACTTCTTTCAAAACTTTTTCTACTAATTTTACATCACTATCATAAGAAACTCCTATAGGAATAGTCAGTCTTGTAACTAGAGATCCATGAGACATATTTTCAACAGAGTTTTCTAAGAAATAAAGATTAGGAACTATTATCCTCTTATCTTCAAGTGATTTAACAACAGTTGCTCTAAATCCAATTTTTTCAACGTCAACTATTTCTTCTCCTATTTTAATCCTATCCCCAATTTTTATATGAGAATCAAAAATTAAAATTAATCCAGATATAAAATTTGCCGTTATATTTTGTAGACCAAACGCAAGTCCAACCCCAAGTACTGAACCAAATACAGCTAATGAATTTAGGCTTATTCCCAAAGTGTTTAACGCTATAACTGTGGCTACAAATATTAATATCATTTTAATCATTGTATTAAACACTTGTCTACTATCTAAGCTAACATCATACTTTTGATAAACTCTTGGCAACATTCCTACAGTTAAAATTTTTGAAGTTTTACTAATTAGTAATATAGTAAGTACTATTATCAAAATAAATTTAATACTAATTTTGAAAATATAAATCGAAAATATTGAATAATTCATCCACACTTCAGTTTTATAATGATTTAATAAAAATATAATAGATAAAATAACTAAAATCCAAAATGTATAATTTTCTTTTATATTTTTTTTCTTAAAAAAATAATTTATTCCTATGGAAATAAATACTAAAATGAAAAGTACAATCAATGTAATAATATGTTTATTCTCTAGTAATTTAATAATTCCCTTCATCATATCCTACTTTACATCAAATAATGCATCAACAAATTTTTCAGAATCAAATTTTTCCAGATTCTCTGCTTTTTCTCCAATACCGATATATTTAACAGGTACATTATTTTCAACTTGAAGCGGAAATACTACTCCACCTTTTGCTGTACCATCTAATTTAGTTAATACTAATCCTGTGATATTTGTAACTTTATTAAATTCTTTTGCTTGGAATAAAGCATTTTGGCCAGTTGTAGCATCAAGAACTAGAAGAGATTCCTTATTTGCTTCAGGATGTTCTCTTGAAATAATTCTATTAATTTTTTCTAATTCATTCATAAGATTTACTTTATTGTGCAATCTTCCCGCAGTATCTATTATAAGTACGTCTTTGTTCTTAGCTTTTTGTGACTTAATCGCATCATAAACTACAGATGCTGGATCTGAACCTTCATTAGAAGAAATTAATTCTACATTTACTCTTTCTGACCATTCTTTTAATTGTTCGATAGCAGCAGCTCTAAAAGTATCCGCCGCAGCTAAAATAACTGATTTTCCTTCTTTTTGTAAGTTATATGCTAATTTACCAATAGTTGTGGTTTTACCAACACCATTCACACCAATAACAAGAATAACTGTTTGCTTTCCATCAAGAATATTCAATGAATTATCTTTGTTATTTTCTCTCAATTTATTTCTAAGAATTTTTTCTAATTCTACTTTAATCATCTTAGGATCTCTAATATGATTATCTGAAACAATTTCTCTTAGTTCTTCAATAACGTTTACTGTTGTTTCAACTCCCATATCTGCTGAAATCATGATTTCTTCAAGTTCATCATATAAGTCATCATCAATTTTAGCTTTACCATTTATTAAATTATCGATTGCAGAATTCATCGCATCACGTGTTTTAAATAATCCTGATTTTAATCTTTCTAAAAAACCTTTTTTCTTAGGCTCTTCTTTTAATTCTTCAACAATTTCATCATGAATAATAATTTCATCCAGAACTTCTTTTTCAAAAACACTTTCTTTCATTCCTTCTTCAACAACTTTAGATTTTCCAATAAAGTTTTTTTCTTCCTTAATAACTTTAGGTTCTTCACTAAAATTTTCTTCAACTGTTTCAATTTCAGAATTTTCTTGTAGTTTATTTACTTTTTCCAATGAATGTTCAATATTATTTTCAACAGTATCAATTACTTCTTCTTCTAAATTTTCAATATCTTTTTCTATATTATTTTCAGATTCTTCACTACTATTTTCTAATTCTTTTACCTTATCCATTGAGTGTTCAATTAAATTTTCAACTTTCTCAATTTTTTCTTCTTCTGAAACTTCAACTTTAATTTCCTCTTTAAATTCTATATCTTGTTCATTTTTATTTTTAAATTTTTCAAAAAACTTTTTAAACATTGTAACTCCTTAAACATTTTTATAATCAAATTATATCATAATAAAACGTACACTATAAAATAATGCACGTTTAATTTATTATTCTTTATAATCATCAAGGGCAAGTGTAATAACTTTAGAAATACCTTTTTCTTCCATTGTTACACCATAAAGAATTTCTGCCATTTCCATAGTTACTTTTCTATGTGTAATAATTATAAATTGAGTTTTATCAACTAAAGATTTCAAATATCCTATATATCGCTTAATATTTGCTTCATCCAATGCAGCATCTATCTCATCTAATACACAAAATGGAGCAGGATTAATTTCAAATATAGCAAATAGCAAAGCTACAGCTGTAAGTGCTTTTTCTCCACCTGATAAAAGTGCAATATTTTTCAATTTTTTTCCTGGCGGTCTTGCGATAATATCTATCCCAGCATTTAGCACATCATCTGAATCAAGCTTAATTTCAGCTTCTCCTCCATTAAATAATATTGAAAAAATTTCGTTAAATCTAATTTTTATTTTTTCAAAAGCATCAGCAAAAGTTTCTTTCATATCTTTTTCAATTGACTTAATAATGTTTATAATGTCATTTTTGGAAGCAATTAAATCGTCATATTGTTTATTTAAAAATTGCAACTCTTCAGATATTAAATTAAATTGTTCTATGCTTTCATAGTTAAAATATCCAATTTTAGACAATTTAGATTTAATATCTAAAACTTCTTTTCTTGTTGCATCAATTTTATCAACACGTTTTAACTTTTCGTCTAATTCCACATCAGTAATTGAATAGGTTTCCTTATAATCATCTCTTAATGAATTTACTTTTTGTTCTGAATTTTCAATTTTCAATTCCAATTTATACTTATCTTTTTCAAATTCGGAAATAGCATCCTTCAATGCATCTATTTCTTTTCTATCTTCTTTTATTTTAGTTATAGATTGTTTTAATTCTTCTTCAATCAAATTTATATCAGTATTTGAAACACTTAATTTTTCTTCAAATTCTGACTTATTTTTTATTAACTTTTTAATTTCATTACTTGAATTTTCAATTTCATTAATAGTTGTTTTTAATGAATTTTCATCAATTGATAATGTTTTTATATTATCTTCTAAATCAGTTTTAAAATTTTCAATATCATTTTCTAATAGTGATATATCTCTAATCAAAACATCTAATTCAGACTTTCTTAACACTAATTTTTTTTCTTCTTCAGAAATATATGAATTTAACGCTTCAATTTCTGAGGAAAGAACATTGAATCTTTCTTCTTCTTCTTCAAGATTTACCGATAAGTGATCTATTTCTGAAAAATCTTCATCTCTTAATTCATTTTCGATTTTATTAAGCAATTCACTAAATTCATCCTTACGCTTATTGTTAAACAAAATTTCAACATTTAATTCATGTATATTTTTATTTAATTCAGATAAATTTTCTTTATGGGAATTATTTGCATTTTTAAATTCAATAATACTACTATCCAATTCTGATATTTTAGCAATATGAGAATTAGATAAATCATTTATTTTTCTAATTTTCTCTGCCAAATCATTCAATTTTAAAATTAGATCATCAAGTTCTTTTTTACGATTTAATAAACTATTACTTTCTTTTTTGAAGGTATTCCCCCCAACCATAGAGCCCCAAGAATTGATAATTTCTCCATCTAATGTAATTACTCTATATCCCTTAATACTTTTAGAAACTTCTACTGCATCCTCTATATTTTCAACAAGAATTGTTTTTGCAAGAAAGTAATCAATTATACCATCTATTTTTTTGTCGTTTTTAACTAAATTATTAAATGTATCAATAATTTTAGGGTGTTTTACATTATATTTACTTGCAGATATTTTATTAATTGGTAAGAATGTAATTCTACCAATATTATTTTCCTTTAAGAAATTAATTAAATATTTACCATCTTCTTCGTTTTTAATAACGATATTTTGTAGTGATGAACCTAAAGCTAAATCTAAAGCAACTTTATATTTTTCTTCCACTTCTATTAAATCAGCTAAAACACCAACTATTTTCGATGAAATATCTGTATTTTTATCAGCAATTTTCAACAAATCTTGTACTGATCTGTAATATCCATCATATGATTTATATTGTCTTTCCAAAATATCTTTTTGAGATTCTAATTTTAAATAATTATTTTTTTTATTTGAAATATCAATATTTATTTTTTCAAGATTTTCCAACAAATTAGATTTTTTATCATTAAAATCTTCAATTACATCAGTATTTTTATTTATTTTTTCTTGAATACTTTTAATATTATTTTCTATCTCATAAATTTTAGAACTTTTTTCATTAATCAAAATATTTATTTTATCTACTTCAGAAATATAATTTTCTTTTAATTGTTTATTTGAATCATCCAATTTTTCTTTAGTATTTTTATTTATTTTCAAATCTGACAAATATTCTTTATTTTTATCAATACTCATAGTCAAAATATTAAATTCTGATTTTAATTTATTAAATCGTTCTCTTTTTTCACTAATACTATTATTTATATGAATAACTAAATTATTAGTGCTATCTTTTCTAGAATTTAATTCAATATTTTGCTTTTCTTTTTCTAATATCAATTCCTTAAAATTAATAATTTTTTCATTTTTTAATTTTATAGAATTTTCTAGTCGTTCTTTATCATTGTTTAAGAATTTATTCTTTTCTTTTAAGATATTAATCTGACTATCTAAGCTTTGTATTTTTTTATCACTTAAAATTTGATTTTCTTTTTTTTCTTCTAATTGAGTTGTCTTAATATCTATTTTTTCTTGAATTGGAGAAATCAACTCAACAAGTTTATTTAATTTACTATTTGAACTATCAAGTTCTAAATTTATGTATTCTAATTTAGATTTATCATTTTGTAAATCATCTGAATTTTTTTGAATAGCTTTGTCTAATAAATTAAGTTCTAATAGTTCTAACCTATTAGTTAATTTTATCCCCTCTTTAGCATTTTGAGATTGTTTTTCCAAAATATCAAATTGTTGCTTCTTAACTTTTAACTCGCTACTTAATTGAGCAAGATTTTCTTCGTTTTTAAGTAATTTTTTTTCAGCTTCACTTTTTTTATATTTATTTTTAGAGATACCTGTTGCTTCTTCAAAAATGTATCTTCTTTCTTCATTTTTACCATTAAGAATCTCATCGATACGACCTTGCCCTATCATTGAATATCCATCTTTTCCAATACCTGTATCCAAAAATAGTTCTCTAATGTCTTTTAATCTAACAAGAGATTTATTAAGTAAATATTCACTATCTCCAGTCCTGTACACTCTCCTAGTAACATTTACTTCATCAAAAGCAATAGGAAGAGATTTATCACTATTATCTAAAATTAAAGATACTTGAGCCATATTCATTTGTTTTTTTATATCAGTACCAGAAAAAATAACATCCTGCATACTTGTACCACGAAGAGACTTGGCTGATTGCTCACCTAATACCCACTTAATAGCATCTGCAATATTTGATTTTCCTGATCCATTCGGCCCAACAACAGCTGATATATCTTTATTAAAAAGTAACTTTGTCTTATCAGCAAAACTCTTAAAGCCGTATAGTTCTACATATTTTAATTTCATAATTCCTACCATAAAAAAACTATTCTTACGAATAGTTTATTTTTTTAATACACCTAATTTTTCTAACGCATTTTTAGCAGCCATTTGTTCTGCTATTTTTTTATTTTTGCCATTACCTTCTGATATCTTTTTATCATCAATATAAAATTCAAAGTAAAAAAGTTTATTGTGTGATGGACCTATTTCATTAACAAGCTTATAAGTACTATTTGATTTATTTTTTTTATGTAAATATTCTTGCAGCATTGATTTGTAGTCATTTACACTTTCTTTTTGAATTTTAAGTTCTTTTACTTTATCTATAATAAGATTATAAATAAAATTAAAGACAACATCATATCCACCGTCTAAGTACAAAGCTCCCATTACAGCTTCAAAGGCATCAGATTTAATTGATGGTTTATCTCTTCCACCAGTCTTTTCTTCTCCTTTTCCTAATAGTAAAAATTCAGATAATTCTAAATGATCAGCTAATTCAGAAAAAGATTTTTCACAAACCAAATTAGCTCTAACCTTAGTTAAAAAACCTTCTTGTTTAGGCTTAAAATTTTTAAATAGAATTTCAGAAAATGCTAACTCACATACTGCATCTCCTAAAAACTCTAATCTTTCATTGCTTTTATTTTTAAAATCTGAATGTTCATTTGTATATGAAGTATGGATAAACGCTAAATTTAACAAATTAATATCATTAAATTTATAGTTAAGTTTTTTTTCTAATTTATTTAATTTAGCAATTCTATCTTCATTCATTTTATTTTCCAGCTTTTTTTTCTACCACTGCAATAACATCATTAGCTGTTTTTAATTCAGACAATTCTGAATCTGAAATTTCAATATCAAATTCTTCTTCAATGCTCATAATAAAGTCTAATAGTCCAATTGAATCTATTTCGTAATCTTTTACTAAATCAGCATTTAAATCAAAATTATCTATCATTAATTCGCTCTTAATCATTTCTGTTATTTTTTCTCTTATCATAATCTCTCCTCTATAGTCTTATTTATGTTACTACTCAATAATTCTTCCGCTTTATAAATCGCATATTTTATTGCTTCCCTATCAGAGCTACCATGCGCCTTAAATAATGGTTTGTTAAGTCCTAAAAGTACTCCAGCTCCAACTTTTTTATAATCATATTTATCCTTAATATTTTTTAATGATTTTTTTAGAAGTAATGCTCCTATTTTAGAAATAATACTACTTGTAACTGCTGTCTTTATTTCAGAAAATAATACTGATGCTGCTCCTTCTGTAGATTTTATCATCATATTTCCAGCAAATCCATCCGCTACAATAACATCTGCCTTACCAGTTAGAAAATCTCGAGGTTCTATATTCCCACAAAAATTTATATTAGGATTATTTTTTAATAATTCATAAACTTCTTTTGTTCTTATATCCCCTTTTCCTTCTTCAGAACCAATATTTACCAAATAAACTTTTGGATTTTTAATTTGTAAATACTTTTCAGCTACAACACTACCCATTACAGCAAATTGATCTTGCATTTCAGATTTTGTATCCACAACAGCTCCAGAATCAACAAGTATTGTTTGACTTCCTGATTGAGTAGGAATAAGTGTAGCTAAAGTTGCTCTTTTAACTTTTTCTAAACGTTTTGTGATAAATATTCCTCCTGCAAGAAGTGCACCTGTACTCCCAGCAGATAAAAATCCATCACCTTCTTCATTTAGCTTTTCAAGTCCTAATACTAATGATGCATTTTTCTTTCTTCTAAGCGATCTTACAGGATCATCATGATTTTCTATAAACTCAGTTGTATTAATAAACTCAAATCTATTAAAATCAAGTTGTCTTAATTTTATTATCTGTCTAGCAACTTCTTCAGGTCCTACCAAAATAAAATTTAATTTTGTCTTTTCTAAAGAGTCACAAACACCATTTATAACCTCTTCAGAACCTAAATCGGCTCCCATTAAATCTACAATTAATTTCATACTATCTCCATTTTATTTGATACTAATATAATATCATATTTAAATACATATTGAAAATTATAATATAAAAATTTAAAATAAAAATGATGTTATAAAATGAAAATCATTCTATAACATCACATTATTTTAATATTATTTTTGAAAAGAATTTTATTATTCTGTTTCTTCTACTTCAAATATTTTTTTACCATTGTAATATCCTGATGGACTTACTCTATGTGGTAATCTTGCTTCATTTGTTTCTGAATCAACTACAAAGTTTACTTTGTTTAATCTATAAGAAGAAGCTCTTCTTGATGCTGTTTTAGCTTTAGATGTTTTTCTCTTTGGTACTGCCATGTGAACACCTCCTTGATCTTTTTACATTAATATTTTAAATATTTTTAAATAACAAAAGTATTATACATATATTTTAGCTATATGTCAATATTTTTATAAATTTTCTACTATATTTTGTGTTTCTCTAGCAATCATTAATTCTTCATTTGTAGGAATTATAAATACTTTAACTTTTGAATCCGCAGCTGAAATTTCTTTTTCGTCTCTCGCACCTCTATTTGCTTCAACGTCAACTTTAATTCCTAAGTTTTCTAATCCTTCTAAAATATGTTCTCTTGCATAGTCAGAATTTTCTCCGATACCACCTGCAAATGCGATAGCATCAACTCTTTCTAATAATGCATAATATGATCCAACATATTTTTTAGCTCTATTTATAAACATATCTAGTGCCAATTTTGCTCTTTCGTTTCCTTCCTGACTTGCTAATAAAACATCTCTAAAGTCAGACGACACACCACTCACTCCTAATAAACCTGATTTTTTATTTAATAATGTATCCATTTCATCATATGAAAGATTATATTGTTTTCCAATATTAAACACAACAGCTGGATCAATATCTCCACTTCTTGTACCCATTACTAAACCTTCTAATGGTGTAAGACCCATTGATGTGTCATATGATTGTCCATTTTTAACTGCTGTAATACTTGCACCATTTCCTAAATGACATGTTATTACATTTACCTCTTCAGGTTTTTTGCCTAACTTTTCAGCAACTTTAAGTGTTATATATTTATGACTTGTTCCATGAGCACCATATCTCTTAATTGCACCTTTTTCATAGTATTCATAAGGAATGGCATATAAAGCATTTTCCGCCGGTATAGTTGCATGGAATCCAGTATCAACACAAATTACATTTGGTTTACCCGGTGCTACCTCTTCAACACCCTTTATTCCTTGAATTGCCCCTGGATTATGTAATGGTGCAAATCTTATAGCATCTTCTAAAATTTCTAATGCTTTATCATCAACTAATCTAGGATTAATAATTGATCCACCATGAACGATTCTGTGACCTATTGCTTTGATATCATCAATATTTTTAATGATACCATAATCTTCATGTGTTAAAACCTCAAATAATAATTTTACAGCTTCCTTATGTGATGGTAGATTTCTTTCTATAACTATTTTTCTATCACCTTTTTTATGCTCAATATTTGATCCAGCAATACCAATTCTTTCTATTAATCCTTTTCCATAAACTTCACCTGTTTGTGAGTTTAAATATTGATACTTAAGTGATGAGCTACCACTATTTAATACTAAAATATCCATAAAATCCCCTATCTATTTTTTTATATCTTTTTAAGTTATAATTAAAATAACATTTACTAATTCATTATAACAAAAATTACGAGGTATGTTCAAATAAAATGACAAATATAGCAATAATATGTGAATACAATCCAATGCATAATGGACATTTGCACCAAATAAAAAAAATTAAAGAAAAATTTCCTGAATCAAATATTATAGCATTAATGAGTACATCATTTGTTCAAAGAGGTGAACCATCAATTATAGGTAAATTTGATAAGACAAGATCAGCATTAAAATGTGGCGTAGATCTTGTATTTGAAATACCAGCAATCATAAGTCTACAAAGTGCTGATTATTTCTCATATTATACAACATTCCTTCTTAATGAATTAGGTTTAATCGATTATATTTCATTTGGAATTGAAGATGATACTGAAACTTTTTACAAATTACTTGATTTTAAAATCAAAAACGAATCTAAAATATTTGAGCTACAAGGTAAATATATTAAACAAGGTTATTCATACAAAAATGCTTATTTACAAGCAATTTATGAAATTGATAAAAACGTTCCGCATTCAATAATTTCTCCGAATAACACACTTGCTTTAAATTACGCACTTACACTAAATAAATTAAATAGTAAGATTAAAATATTACCTATTCAAAGAAAAGATGGTGGTTACAACAGTGAGAAATTAGATAAATACAAGTTTCAATCAGCAACAACTATTAGAAATTTAATAAAAAAAAATTATGATGTTTCAAATTATGTACCTGACGAATTAATAGAAATATTAAAAAATACAAACCTTCACAACATTGATGAATACTCAAATATTTTTTATTATAAAGCATTTATTGAAAAAAATACAGGAGAATCTATTGCTGGATTTGAACCTGGAATATTGAACCTATTAAAGAAAAATTATTCAGATAAAATCTCCAATATGATTGAAAAATCTCATAATAAAAGATATTCAAAATCGAGATTAAAAAGATTTATTATAAATTATTTACTAGACATTGAGACTGTAGATATTAAAAATCTTGATAAAATAAACTATTTGAGGCCTATCGGATTTAATGACAAAGGTAGAGATTTAATAAATCAATTAAAAAATTTAACTGATTTTACAATATTGAATAAACTAGTTGATTATGTAACATTAGATGATGTTAATAGGAATTTTGCTGAAATTGATATTAGAGCATATGAATTACAAAATTTGAATAATACTAAAATTCTAAATAAAAATTTTAAAAATAGAATTTATATAAAGTAATTGTATAGTTAAGGAGCTGTTATAAAATAAATAAAAATGTTATTCATTTTA
>NZ_JBFNGB010000021.1:0-32942 GCF_046035835.1 Helcococcus bovis | reverse complement strand
AAATAACATTTTTTTATTTTGTAATAGCTTTTTTTATATTAATCAAATATAAATGATTTAATTGTAAGAGTATTATTTTCAAATCCAAATTTAACTTTTAAACCACCGTCATCTATATTTATTATTTCCCCATAATTATCTTGTGTTTTATATTTAAAATCTAAATCCATTAAAAAATTATTTTCATCTATATACTCTATTTCATCTATATTATTTTCATTTAAATTTTGAACCACTTTCTCTCCAGTCATTGTAAAACCTGTAGAAAAGGTATTAAACGTAGCTATAGCACGAGTTCTTAGATTTGGTGGTAATATACTTATCTCTTCTTCATAAAGTTTATCTTTAGATTTTAATTCAAAAATTTCCTTCAAAGCAGCATTTGCTATATCTAAAGATTTTTTCTTAACATCTTCATTTAATACATGTTTTTCTTTATCATACCATAAGTAGTTAACTTTTTCTTTTATTATTTTAACTTCTCTTTTTGTTTCAACATTTATTGACTCTTTTTTTTCAATTTTTTTGTTTTCTAATATTGAACAAGCAGATAATGTTAATATTAAAAAACAAGCCAAAATTATAAATCTATTTTTTTTCAAGTTTACCTCCATTATTTATATACTTATATTATAAACGATATAGAATATAAATAAAAATTTAGCGAATATGTTTTTTTAGGCTCTACAATAAATAGTGTTGGTAGATAAAATTCACCTTCACTACTTGTGCCCTATGGTTATTTGACAAAGACCCTCTAAAACTCTATCTAATTCAACAATTTCTGATTCGTTTGTATTCCATGTAGTAACAAATCTGCAAATTCCTCTTTTACCATCTACATCATCATACTGATAAATAAATTTTTCTGATAACTCTTCATGTAATTCTTTAGTTAATTCTACAAAAATTAGATTGGCTTCTGCCCTGTATATAATAGGAATATTATATTTTTCAAATACTGAAACAAGTTTTTGCGCCATGTCTACAGCATTTTTTGCAATTTTGAAAAATAAGCCATTTTCAAACATAGATTTAAATTGAATACCAAATAAGAATCCTTTTGCTAGTAATGCCCCTCTTTGTTTTATTACCATCCTTGCATAAATATCTTTTAATGAATCATTTACAAAAACTAATGCTTCTCCAAACATAAAACCATTTTTAGTTCCACCAATTGTAAAAGCATCCAAATACTTAGGAAGATCTGAAAATTCCAAATCAGAATATTTAGACATAATTGCATTTGCAATTCTTGCTCCATCCATGAATAAGTATAAATTATATTCTGAACAATAATTATGTAGTTCTTCTAGTTCTGATCTTGTATATACAGTTCCTAACTCAGTTGCATTTGAAATATAAACAACTTTTGGCTTAGAATTATATTCGTGCGAATGAGATTTTAATGCCTTTTCTATTTCGTTTACAGTCATTTTCCCATTATTCTCATTTACTAAAACTATCTGATGTCCTACAGCCTCAATTGATGCATTTTCAGTATTTACAATATGTCCAGTATTAACAGATATCACACTTTCATGCCTATTCACCGACATCATTAATCCTATTACATTAGCAATCGTGCCACCATGAACAAAATGTATTTCTACATCTTGATTTTGTAAATTATCTTTAATAATTGAAATTGCTTCATTTACTAATTCATCCTTTGAATATCCACAAAATTTTTCGTTTTGATATTTTTGTAAATCTTCTAATATTTTAGGGTGTGACACTTCGTTATAATCATTTAAGAAACTAATCATTTTAATTTTCCTCGTTTTCAATTTTACTTGATGCTATTGCCATAAAAGTTAAATTAACATCATAATTATTTAATATTTCTTTTGTTATTGCAGAAAAAGTCGATCCCGTAGTTACGACATCGTCTATTATCAATAACTTTTTATTTACTAAATCTAATCCATCTTTTAT
Source organism: Helcococcus bovis (assembly GCF_046035835.1). Taxonomy (NCBI): domain Bacteria; kingdom Bacillati; phylum Bacillota; class Tissierellia; order Tissierellales; family Peptoniphilaceae; genus Helcococcus; species Helcococcus bovis. The sequence goes on along the minus strand of NZ_JBFNGB010000021.1, from coordinate 31,004 downwards.
TTTAAAACTATTTAATAAATTTGTAAATCTATCTTTTCTGTCTAATTTATTTTGATGTTTTGTGGTATGCTGTTTTTCTAAAACATCAATAAATTTTATATTTGCTACCTTAGAAAATTCTTCTGCTAATAATTTTGATTGATTATATCCTCTGTCAAATTCATCTATCGAATACATAGGAACATATGAAACATAATCAAATTCTAATTTTTCCTTTTTATAAAATTTATATAAAATCTCACATAATGGTTTTACAAGATATGTATCACTACTATACTTAAAATTTTTAATGATACTTTTTATGTAATTATTGTAAAATAATGGATATAAACATTCTGAGTATTCTATGTTTCTTTTACCTTCAATAAACTCTAATTTTTCCGTACATTCATCACAAATATATGAATCCGTCTTATTTTGTTTACACAAATAACAATATTCTTTTGAAAAAAATAAAAAATCAAACATAAAATTCCTCTATTTTTAATTTCGCTTTTCTTAGACTATAATCCAAAGATGAATTTCGTGGATTTTTATAAGTATTTTCAATCATTTTGTTCATAATATTTTTATTACCAACAAGTACCACTAAACTTTTCCCTCTTGTAATTCCAGTATATAAAATATTTCTAGTTAGTAACATATATGGCGCACTAGCCATTGGAATAACAACAATTGGAAATTCTGAACCTTGAGATTTATGTATCGTCGCTGTATAAGCTAAAACTATTTCATTAAACTCTTTCATTGTATATGTTACAATTTTATCATCAAAATTCGCCTCAATCGTGTTATTATCTAAGAATACATTCCTAATATAGCCTATATCTCCATTATACAAGCCTTTTGTAGTATTTAAATTTTTATCTTTTAATTCAATATCATAATTATTTTTAATTTGCATTATTTTATCATTTTCTCTAAAAATAAAATCAGAAAATTTAATTTCAGATTTATTAAATTGTGGCTCATTAAGTTTATTTTGCAACTCTTTATTTATTGAATCTACTCCACAAACACCTTTTCTAGTAGCAGTTAATACCTGAATATCTGTTAAAGGATTCACTCCATAATGTGCTGGCAATCTATTTACAACTAAATCTACGACTGTATGCAATGTATCAACATCATTTTTTGTTGTAACAAAGAAGAAATCTTTATTTTTTTCATTCAAAATTGGCATTTGTCCTTTATTTATTAAATGTGCATTTTTAACTATATTAGAATCCTCTCCCTGTCTGAAAATCAAATCTAATTTAATAGTTGGTATTACTTCTGAATTTATCATATCATTTAAGATATTACCTGGTCCAACACTTGGAAGCTGATCAGAATCTCCAACAAAAATAATTATAGTATTATCTTTTACTGCCTTTAATAAATTATCCATAAGGTATAAATCAACCATTGACACTTCATCAACTATTATAAGTTCGTAGTCTAAAGGATTAGTTTCATTATATTCAAGCATAATATCTTCATCTAATGATTTATATCCTAAAAGTCTATGAATAGTAGATGCCGTATCTCCTGTTGATTCTTCCATTCTTTTTGCCGCTCTTCCAGTTGGTGCACATAATACATACTTCATTTTCAAATTTTTTACAATTGAAATAATCGCTTTTATAATTGTAGTTTTTCCTGTACCTGGCCCACCTGTAATTATTAACATTTTTTCAATTATTGCTGTAGAAATAGCTTTTTTTTGCATTTCAGAATAATTAATTTTTTCTATTTTTTCTATATATTCTATTTCATCTTCAATATTAACTTCTTTTAATGTACTATTCGCATATAATAAATTTATAAGTCTATTCGTGATATCTATCTCTAAATCATATATATAACTACTGTAAATTAATATTTTTCCATCAATTGAAACTTTTTTTATATTATCAGAAAATATTAAAAATGGAATTTGATTTTCAATTAAAATTTTATCTATATTCAATAATTTAGTTGCATTAATTATAAGATTTTCGTATTCTAAATAACAATTTCCTTCTCTATTTGCTGCTTCATTTAAAACATAAATTATACCAGCTCTTATCCTAAACTCTGAATCAAATTTTACACCTATAATTCTTGCAATTTTATCAGCTGTTGGAAAACCTATCCCTCTAATATCATCAACAAGTTGATAAGGATTTTGCTCTATAATCTCTATTGTATTATTTTTATATTTAGCATAAATATCTGAAACAAGTTTATTACCAATATTAAATTTTTGTAAATACATCGATACTTCTCTACTATCTTGAAGATTAATAATACTTTCATGTATTTTTTTAACAGTTTTTTTTCCAATTCCACTTATTTGTAAAAGTTTCTCAGGCTCTTCAGATAGAATCCTTATGGTGTCTTCTCCAAATAATTTTACGATCTCTTTTGCTCTTTTTTTCTTTATATGAGAAATTATACCAGAGCTAAGATATCTCTCTATTTGAGATATTGAACTCGGTATAATTTTTTCATAAGTATTTATTTGAATCTGCTCACCATAACTTTGATGATATACTATATCTCCTTTTAAACTTAGAAGATCTCCAACATTTAAATTTAAAATTTTTCCAACCGCAGTTACATCACCATCATCTGTCTCTAATCTAAATACACTATATAAATTTTCTTCATTTCTATAGATAATATCAATGACTGTACCTTTAATTTCTATCATACTAGTCCTCGATTTTTACTGATTCTATATCCGCTCCTAATTTTTTTAACTTTTCTACAAATTTATAGTATCCTCTATAAATATGATAAACATCATAAACTCTTGTTTCACCTTCGGCAACAAGTCCTGCAAGTACACATGAAGCTCCCGCCCTTAAGTCTGTAGCACGAACATCAGCACCTTTAAGTTTACTTACACCTTTAATTCTAGCCTCATTTCCCTCTGTTATAATTAAAGCCTTCATCTTTTGTAACTCTGTAACATGCATAAATCTGTTTTCAAAAACAGTCTCTTTAACTAGTGAATCTCCATCTGATATAGTTAACAAAGTCATAAATTGTGACTGAACATCGGTTGGTAAGCCTGGATATGGTAAAGTTTTTATATCAGTTGCCTGTAATTTATCTGTCCCTATTACTCTGATTTCATCTTCATCATCGTTAATTTCTACTACACATCCGATTTCTCTTAATTTTGCTATAATTGGAACTAAATGAGATGCAACAACATTTTTAACTAATATATTCCCATTTGTCATTGCTGCTGCAATCATATATGTCGCCGCTTCAATTCTATCAGGCATTACAGAGTGTTCTCCACCTTTTAGTTCTTTAACACCAGTAATTTTTATAGTTCTTGTACCTGCTCCAATTACCTTAGCACCTAATTTATTTAAAAAATTTGCTAAATCAGTAATTTCCGGTTCTTGAGCTGCATTATCAATTGTAGTTACTCCATCAGCCAATATGGCGGCCATTAAGATATTTTCTGTTGCTCCAACTGAAGGAAAATCAAGATAAACATAATTACCTTTTAAGCCATTTTTTGCATTTACATCTATAGCATCTATTCCCATATGAACATCTGCACCCAACGCTTTAAATCCTTTTAAGTGCAAATCAACTGGTCTAGCACCAATACTGCATCCTCCAGGCATATAAGTCACAGATTTTCCAAATCTTGATAGAAGTGGACCAGTCACAACAAATGACGCCCTCATCTTATTCATTAATTCATAAGGTGTGATATAGTCTGAAATTTCATCATTTTTAATCCTATATGTTCTATCATCTAATTGTTCAATCTTTGAACCTAAATATTTCAAAACGTCCAACATTACCTTTACATCTCTTAACATTGGTAAATTTTTAATTAATACTTCTTCTTTAGTAAGTAATGTTGCTGCCAACAATTTTAAACCTGAATTTTTTGCTCCTTCAATAACAACTTCTCCATTTAAAGGTCCATTTGGTTTAACTTTTATAAATTCTTTCATTCAATTCTCCTAAATTAAAATTAAACTCACAAATATTACATAAATAATTAATGATAATGTATCAACTATTGTAGTAATAAGTGGAGCTGCCATTACAGCAGGATCCATATTAAGCTTTTGAGCTATTATAGGAAGTAATCCTCCTACAGATTTTGCTATCAATATTGTAAATACAAGTGTTAATGACACGGTTAAAGCAATGTCTGCACTTCCACCGAAAATAATTATTCTAATATAATTAAACAATGCAAGTCCAATACCTACGATTAAAGATACCCCCAATTCTTTCACAAAAACTCTTGGGTAATCTTTTATCTCTATTTCTCCGATTGATAGCCCACGAATAACAATAGTCGATGATTGTGATCCTGCATTTCCACCAGTACCAATGATCATAGGTAAAAATGCTATAACCCCTGTAACTGCTGTAAGTATTTGTTCGTATTTACTAATTATCGAACCTGTAATTGTAGCTGTAAGTAACAATATAATCAACCACACAAATCTATTCTTTGCAATTTCTAATACAGAAGATTTTAAATAAGGTTTTTCTGATGGTGTCATAGCAGCCATCAACTCAAAGTCTTCTGTGCTTTCTTCTTGCATAACGTCAACGGCGTCATCAAATGTAACTACCCCTACTAATCTCTTTTCATTATCCACAACTGGGATAGCCAAAAATCCATATTTCTTAAATAATTTTGCAATATCTTCCTGGTCGTCAAATGTATTTGCATAAATTACATCTTCTTCCATTAATGTTTCTACAACTACACTTTCATCATTTTTCAAAATAGTTCTTATGGACAAATATCCTTCAAGTTTTCTACTTTCATCAGTAATATACAAAGTATAAACTGTTTCACTCTTCATACCTACTTTTCTAATACGTTCTAATGTTTGTCCAACAGTCATACTTTTTTTTATATCTATAAATTCTGCTGTCATTATTGAACCAGCAGATTCTTCAGGATATTGTAAATATTGATTGATTATATTTCTCTTTTCAGGATTAATATCTTTCATGACTCTTTTAACAATATTTGCTGGCAATTCCTCAAGCATATCAACAAAGTCATCGATATACAAATCATCAACAATTTCTGTTAATTCTACATTAGTCATTAAATTTAATAAGTATAACTTCATATCTGGATCAAAGTAAGCAAATACTTCCGATGCTATATCTTTAGGTAATATCCTAAAAACAGCCAAAGTCTGAACTTCATCGATTTCTTCTATAAATTCAGCAATATCCGCTTCATTATATTTCATTAATTCTTCTCTAAGTTGTTTTGCATTTTTTTCTTTAAGAAGATTTAATAAAAATTCTCTGTTATCTTTTTCCATAAAATCCTCCTAAAGCAATAATAATTTTGCGATTGTAAAATAAACAAATAAAGACATAGAATCAACTATTGTAGTCAACAATGGTGCTGCCATAATTGTTGGATCCCATTTTAATAATGTAGCTCCTACTGGCAATAATGCACCTATCAATTTTGAAATTATAATTGTAATTAAAAGTGATAACGAAACAGACAATGCCATCATCGTGCTAACTCCACCAAATAAGATTATTCTAACAAAATTTATACCAGCCAACCCAACACCTACTAAAAGTGCAATCATAAACTCTTTTGCCAAGATTTTAGGTGTATCACTTAATTCAATTTCACCAATTGAAAGCCCACGAATAATCGTAGTAGATGACTGTGATCCAGCATTTCCAGCGGAATCAGTCAGCATAGGCATAAAAGCAACTAATCCAGTTAAAGCTGTGATTACATCATTAAAACTATTAATTACAAATTGTGATAAAGTCGATGACATCATAAGTAATAGAAGCCATAAAAATCTCATCTTAGATAACTCAAATATCGAGGTGTCCAAATATTTATTTTCATTAGGAGTAATAGCTGCCATCTTAGAAAAATCTTCTTCTGTTTCCTCATTCAATACCTGAATAGCATCATCAAATGTAACTACCCCAACTAATTTTTTTTCTTTATCTACAACTGGAATAGTCAGAAATTCGTACTTATCAATTAATTTTGCAACTTCTTCTTTATCATCAGTAGTTTCAACATAAACAACATTTTCATTTAATATATCACTAATTTTAGTATCAGGCTGATTTATTAACATTTCTCTAATTTCAACATATCCCTTTAAGACATTATTATTATCAGTAATATATAAAGTATAAAAAGATTCATCTAATAAATCTAACTTTCTCATTTTTTTTAATATATCTTGAATCGTCCTATTCTCATTAACAGAAAAAAAGGCTGATGTCATTATAGAACCTGCCGAATCTTTAGGATAATTTAAATATTCATTTATTAAATTTCTTTTTTCTCCTTTAAGATTTCGCATGATTTTATTTACAATGCTATTAGGCATTTCTTCAAGTAAATCAACCATATCATCGATATATAATTTATCTACCAATTCTACAGTTTCATAACTAGTCATAGCTGAAATAAACTGTTCTTGTACATCAGACTCTAAATATGAAAAAGTCTCTATTGCAATTGCTTCAGGCAATAATCTAAAAATTGCTAAAGCCTCCAATTTATCAATATCTTGCAAAAATTCGGCGATATCAACTTCATTAAACTTTATTAAATTATCTTTTAGTTCTCTATAATTATTGATTTTTAACAATCTCAATAATTCAACTTTATTTTCTTCATTCATAATAAACTCCACAGTATTTCCTATATTAATAATACCATATCAATACCAAAAATTCATTTATAAACTACTTTTAAAACACGTTCATAAATGATATAATATTTTATATAAGTGGAGTGGAAAGGTACCGAAGTGGTCATAACGGGGCGGCCTCGAAAACCGTTGGAGTGTCAAACTCACATGGGTTCAAATCCCATCCTTTCCGCCAATTTAATATGCTGGAATGGCTCAATTGGTAGAGCTACTGAATCGTAATCAGTGGGTTGCGGGTTCAAATCCTGTTTCCAGCACCATTTTTATAATATAAACGTGTACTTTTACACGTTTATTTTTTTTGTAATAGTCAAAATTTATATACAAAATTCTCTTTTATACTAAAGCAGGGTAGAAAATAAAGAATTTATTTTTTATTCCATACTTTCCCAGAGGCAAAATACGGTAGTTTTTCTCATTTTTGCTTTTTCTTCCATATTTTTCAAAACAGTAGATATTAAACTACTACCTATAAGCTGGACACATAAAATTACATTTTAACAGTATATATTAAATGGTAATACCAAAAATTATACAGTCAAATGTAATAAATTTTCTAAAAATTATTAGTAATAATGTCTATTTAAGGTTAAGAAAATGGCTGTTTCATATTATAAAAGTCAATATGCAACAGCCATTTTCTAAATAATATTAAATATTTCAATTTCAAAATTTTCATTAATTTTCAAAGTAATTTTAGAATCATCAATATATCTTTCAACAATTAAACATTCATCTTTGGAATATATCTTAATATCTCCATTTTTTAGCAATTTATTTTCAGCTTTTATTTTTAATAATTTCTTTAATTCATCCATAAATTCTATATCCCATTCATCCTTATTCCAATTGAAAGTTCTTCTTGAATCAGGATCAAATCCTCCTTCCATTTTAATTTCAGTTCCATAATAAATCATGGAAGCTCCCGGGAAAAATGTCATTAAGGCAATAGCTGATAACATTTTTTTCCTATCTTTTTTTACCTGAGTAAAGAATCGCAAAGTATCATGAGAATCTAAAAGATTTAACATCATATTATTTATCTGAGTCTTATTTCTAATTAAAATTGTATTTAACTTATTTGACATATCCTCAGCACTTATATTGCCCCATGCAAAATAATCTAAACAAGATTTTGTAAATGCATAATTCATTATTGAATCAAATTGATCTCCTTGTAAAAACGGATATGAATTATGCCAAGACTCCCCAATTATTGCGATATCTTCATTAATAGATTTGATTTCTTTTCTAAATTGTCTCCAAAAATCATGTGACAATTCATCAGAAACATCAAGTCTCCATCCATCTATACCAATTTCGTTTGTCCAATATTTTGCAACATTTAATAAAAATTCTGATACTTCTGGATTAGACGTATTAAACTTTGGCATATATGAAACAGAAGCAAAAGTCTCATAATTCACATTTTCCATATCAGGATAATCACCGTCAATTATAAACCAATTATGATATTTTGATTTCAGACCATTTTTCTTAACATCGTCAAATTGCATTAACTGATCCGAACAATGATTAAATACAGCATCTAAAACTATCTTTATCCCTAAATCATGAGCTTTATCAACCAATTCTTTCAAAACTTTTTTACTACCAAAATGTTTATCAACTTCAAAAAAATCATTTATATCATATTTATGATTTGAAATTGATGAAAATATTGGTGTTAAATAAATTACATTAACTCCTAAAGATTTTATATATTCTAATTTTTCAATAATACCTTTTAAATCTCCCCCGGCAAAACTTTTAGGATTAGGTTTATCTCCCCATTTAAGATTAATATATGATTTATCTTTTTCTTTATCTCCGATTAGAAATCTATCTATAAAAATTTGATAGAAAACTGCATTTTTCAACCATTTAACTTCTTTATGAATATCAATTTCATTGATATAAGGTATTTGAAAAAAATTATAAAAACTATTGAAAAAATCATATTTTTCAGTTAATCCATCCTCGCTATAATAATATGTTTTATCATTTTCAATAATCTTAAAAATATAAGCAAACCTTTTATCTTCAACATCAATTGTAGATTCAAAATAACAAAAAAATTCATCCTCATATTTTATATGCATTTCTATTTCAGTTTGTTCATTTTGATAATCATATTTTTTACCATAAACTAGGTAAACTTTTAAATCATCAAACTTACTAACTCTTAGTCTTATTACTATTTTATTATTTTCCATCGCAAATGAATAATTTGATTCATGTTCATGAAAAATTGCTGTAATATTCATATTTCCTCCGAAATCTTTTAATTAAATATGTTAACTATAATTATATCAAATTTGCAAAATTATTTTAATAGTTGTACAATTCTTATATAAATAAATAAAATAGGAGATGATATGAAAAAACAAAATAAAGTATTGGCATTTTTACTAATATTTATATTATGTTTAACTGCATGTTCCAAATCTGTTAAAATAGATGAAACAAAAAAAGAAGTAAAGAAAGATAATAATCTAAAAGGAACAATTTCTATAACAGCTGATAAAAATTGGATCCCTTATTATGAAAAAATTATAAAAAAAATCATTAAAGAAAATCCTGATGCAAAAATAAACATAAAGGAAATATCAGCATTTGAAGTGCTTAATGTGTTAAACACAGACATGTTAAACCCTGATGCTCCAGATGTGTTTGCATTTCCTTTAGATAAATTTTCTAGTCTATACACTAAAAATATTTTAGCTCCCATTCCTTCAGAAAAAATAGCAAATAAACTTGGTGGTTTTGAAAATTTTGATAAAGGTTTAGCTGGAAATGTAAAAATTAATAATGAATATTATGGTTTTCCTTTCAATTTAGAAACTTTAATATCTTATGTAAATACAAAAAATGCAAAATCCGAAAAAATTGATTTAAATAAAAAAATAGAATTTACTAAATTAAATGATAAAGATAACATTCTTTTACCAATTTATGAAGGATGGTATGCTGCAGCATTAAATAATGCTGGAAATATAAATTTATTAAATCTAGACGGAGGAAAATTTACTTCTGATTATGCCATTGAATATAAAAACTTAGATAAAAATAAAAAACAAGTATTTGATGCCATATTTAATTACTGGAAAAAACATGACGAATCAGGAAGTGGATTACTTAACCCTAAAACAAGCTATAAATATATATCTAAAAATTTTAGTACAGAAAAAAAAGGTGTTGTGATGATAGATGGACCATGGGCGACATCTATAAATAAGACATTATCAAATGAAATAAATAAGGGAAATGTTAATGTATATCCTCTATCTAATACAACCATATTTAACAAAACTCTTTCTCATTGGAAGAGTGGCTGGGCTTTAGGAATTAACTCTAGAATTGAAGATAAAAAAGAAGAAAAAAAATTAGCTATAAAATTAATCGAAGAAATTATTAACCCCAAAAATGCTATAGAATTATATAAATATACAGGTAAAATATTAGAAAATGTTAGCTATAAAACTTATGAAGAATCTGACCTTACAAAAAATGATAAAGAGATAATAAAAAATGTAATTGATTCCTATTCAGAATCAAAACAAAAACCTTTATTTAGGGAATACGGTGAAGTATGGGAAATATGGAAAACATCTATTTTATCATGGAATTCTATAAAACCTAAAACATCCGAAGAAGCTTATAAAGAATTAAATAATTCTTTTTCATCATTGATAAAAAAACTTAATACTGAAAGAATGAATAAATTTAAATTAAAATAAAAAATTCCACTTAAGAAGTTGTAAGCTTGAACCCAAGCAATTACAATTATCATAAGTGGAATTTATTTTATTATTTTAAAACTTCTTTTATATCTCCACCATTAAATGTAACCATTACATGTGAAACATTAAATAATATTTCTGCAACAGCTGCATTTTCTTCTGGTGAATTACCAAATACAACTACTATATCTTTTGATGTAAAGTCTTTTAAGCTATCATTTTTAAAATCTTTAATTTTTCTAGATTTTACAGCTTTTAATGCTTCTGCCCCATTAATATTTACAGCGCCATCAACTGTCTTTTCTCCAAAAGATTTAGCATCTCTTGTATCAACAACTTTTACATTTTTAACTTTTTCCATTAATTTTTGATATCCTTGAGCTGATAATGGGAACCCTACTTTAATTCCTAACATTTCTAAATCTTTATCAAATGTTAATTTATCACCTTGAATCTTTGCAGGATCAATCTTAAATTCATATTTATTCCCCATTGATAGTGCTGGGTGATATTTTGAACTTAATTCATATATTTCAAATGTTTTATTATCATTTGTTGCAATAGCATGTTTATCATCTATAGCTACTGATATATATTTTTTTTCTGCAGGATTTTCTGCTTTTGTTTCTTCTTGAATTGTTTCTTTTGATGTTTCCTTCATTGTTTCTTTTTTTGTAGTTGAACCACAAGCAACTAAAGAAAACACTAAAACTAAAGCCAAAATTGAGCTTATAATTTTTTTCATAAATTCCTCCTAAAATATTATATTCATACACAAGATATGATATCACAAAATACATTTTTTTTAAATTAAATAATATAAAAAAGTGCTAAGACTTAAATCGGCTCTACAATAAATAGTGTTGGTGGATAAAATTCACCTTCACTACTTGTGCCCTATGGGTATTTGACAAAAAAATAAAAATCTTCCTGATTAAGTTTATATTACCTTAATCAGAAAGATTTTCATACACAAAATTTGTTACATTCTCAAATTTGTGGGTACTATTTTTTATTAATATTGTTTAATTTTATAGTATTGTTCTGTTGTATTTTTTATATTTTCATGTTTCTTATCTGATTGATCAGTTTCATTTTTCTCATGTTCATCATGACCATCTTGGTCTTCATGATCATTATGTTCTTCATGATCATTATGTTCTTCTTTTACTTCAAATGTAACAGATTCTTCTTGCTTAAATTCTTCAGTTTTAATTTTTTTATCTAATAATTTTTCTTGAGAACTTTTAACATCATCTAATTTCAAATTATCCTTATATTTAACTTGATTTGTTTCTTTATCTACCATTTCTTTATCATCTGTAACCTTATAAATGAAGATTGATTTTTCAGTAGAATAATTTGCCAAATCAGTAGCTTTAAGTTTAATTTCGTTTTTACCTGGTTTTAATTTAAATGTATATTCTTTTTCAATTTTTACCCCTGGTTTTTCAAACGTTAATATAGCCTTATTTACTTTATCAAGTAGTGAATCGTTGTGATATAAACTTAATCTTAAAGAATTATCTTCTGAAACAACTTTTACAGTTACTTCATCACTATCCAATTTTCTTTCGATTACTTCATAAGAAAGATTTGGTCTTAATTTATCATATAACACTCTTCTTTCTATACTTGATTCCAGTTTTTTATCTGTAATCGCTTTTACTTGAATATTTGTGTTATAATCTTCAACATTTATCATAGTATCATATCTATATCCCTTACCATTATAAATGTTTTTTGAAGCACTTGTGTATACTATATTATCATCAAAATGCAATTTATCCTTATTCAAAATTATCGGATTCCCCTTAACATTTCCATCATTATCCAATAAACTAATAATCACTTGTTCAACATTATCATCCGGATTAACATATCCTATAAACCCTTTTATGTGAACTTTTCCTCCTCGAGTATTAGTTGTAGATAAAACATCAAGCAATCTAACACTTTCCAAAAATACTCCAGGATATTTTTTATAAGATTTGTCATTATTGATTAATTGGGTTCTATCGTCATCATCAAAACGTCTTGACTCTGGTCCATGAATATGTTTATGATCTGGTTGTAACAATCTATTATTCTCATATTCTTCCCCATATCCAAAAATAATTTCTGCATCCGATTCAATTTTCAAACTTAATTCTATAGAATATGGCGAAATTGAATAAGCATCAATTACCTTACCCTCTGAGACATCCATTGAAAAACCGGATTTGAATAATCTTTTTTCATTACCATTTTGTTTTAATATAACCTTATTAATCTTTTTATTATCTTTTTGATCCCCAAATACCATTTCAATATGTGTTATACCTTGATTTACATCAATAAATGGATTTTCTGAATTTACATTTACTTGTTTGTTATAAAGTTTTACAGTTTTAAATCTTGATAAATCATCCTTATTAAATTTCAATTTTGATTTAATTTTTGAATTATTTTCAGGCATTTCTCCATCTTTTACAAATGTATATACATCCATCTTTAATCCCAAATTAGAAAGTGTAAATTCAACCGTATTATTTTTCTTGTCATATAAAATCTTATATTTATCAGAAAATTGACCATTTATACTACCTTCTGTAATTGCTTCTTCAGTATTTTTCCCTTGTTTTGTTCTCAAAGTTCCTAAATGTTTATTTTTTTGATTAAATACAATTTTTACTCTAACATCTTTTTTCAATGTACCATAAATCGGAGAAGTTACTTCCTCATTATCTACATATAATTTACCATTCTTTTTAATATGATCAATATAATTTAAGAAATTAATAGTATTATAACTTTCATTTTCTCCGGTTTCAATTATCTTGCTATCTGAATTACTTAAATGGTCCACCGCATCGATTTTCACATGAGTTCTATCAGCATAAAAAGGTGTTTCAATTTCTAAATTTTTTGTATCAGAGCCATTTCTATATACCTGAATACCTGAACTATGATCAGGCTTATCAGATACACTATCTAATGGAACGACAATTTTATTATTTTCAATTTTTATTAATTCTTTTTTTGTTAGAAAATCATGTTTATGATCAACAATTTCAATTGTAAAATGCTTCCCATATTTTGTAGATTTAAATTTACTTTCCCCTATTATTTGTTCAGCTATTTTCTTTACATTTTCTATACTGAATTTAGGTACTTCAATATTTTTTGATAATTGATCTATAGGATTTACAATTGGATGATCTTCTTTCTTATCTTCTTTCTTATCTTCTTTTTTAGATTTCTTATCCTTATTAATTCCTGTCCCTGGTGCTTGTCTTAATTGGTCCAAATCTAAACCGTTATCCGAAGAATCATTTGAACTTTGTTCTAAATATTTTATTGAAGTTAAAGTAATTTTTCTTATACCTGATTCATTATCTTGAACAGAAAAATTAACTTTTTTCATTTTTTTATCAATATCATTTTTATATTGTGAAATTTTTATATCATCTGATAATTTAGGTTTTATATTATCTATGACAATTGGATATCTAAATATCTGTTCATTAGAACTTCCTATTCCTTTATTATTTAATTTAACCTTAATTTGATAAAGATATTTTTTACCTGCTTCGGCAAATTTTCCATCAATCCTTCCATCCCACAAAGAGTCTATCATAGGCACGAAACTATTTTTTGATTTTAGTCTGCTCAACTTTCTTACATCATAAGTTTTTCCTATAACTCTTAAAACTTGTTCCGTTTCTGCATCTAATATTGAAAACTCTATTTCCTCCATACTTCTTAAAGGTGCAATCCTTACTAAAACATTTTTAAAGTATTCACTATTAGGGGATAGATATATAGTATTATCAACTATAGGCAATGGTCCACCATCACTTGTCACAAATGATGATGAATTAATATTGTTATCTTTGTTTACAACAAATTGTGCTTTTTCTTGTTTTTTATTATATTCAGGTAAAGCAAATGCATCTATAGCTCTTTGACTTGACCAATCACCATAAAATCCTAAAAATGGAACTGTAATTTCTTCATCTTCTTCCAAACCATTCATAGTATCTATTTTTATATAACCTTCTAAAAAATTATTTTTTTCTAAAGGTGAACTGCTATAATCTAATGTAAAATCGACATTGACCGTTTTCTTTGCAGGTACTATTTTTTCAATTTTTTTCCCATATAATTTGTTTTCTAAAAGCTTAGCTTTTTGTGTTCTACTTCCATTTTCTATCGGTTCATAAATACCTTCATGTGAAATATATAATTTTTTGTCTTTATCAGAATAATTTTGAATTTCTAAACTTACATTAAATTTCTTTTCATTTAATTGTTTTAATTCTAATTTACCATCCTTTACAGTGTCATTTGTTCCAGTAGCTTTAACAGTAAACTCTGTTTTTAATGCCTTACTTAAATTAATTAAGCCTGCCCCCTGTTGTCTAACAAAATAAAATGAATCTTCTTCATTTAATATAGGTGTTGCAGTATTCATCAATAACAATTTAATAAAGTCTGGTGTATTCGGCATATCATTTCTAGTTTTTAGATATTGTTTAACAATAGCCGAAGCACCTGCAACTTGTGGTGCAGCCATTGATGTTCCACTCATATTTTTATAAGTTTCATCTTCTGAAAGAGAATAAACATTTCCTCCAACCGCTGTTATTTCAGGCTTTATTCTTAAATCCGGCGTAGGCCCCCAAGATGAAAATACAGACATTTTATTTGCATTTTCATTATCCACTTCTTTAGGCTGAGTATGAATCGTCAAATAAAATGGTAATTTATCTTTAATTCCAGATAATATATTTTCATAGGTACTATGTTTTATAATACCCACAGTCAAATTACCTGCTTTACCTGTTAAAGTTATCCTTCCTCCTAAATTCTCTGTTTGATTTTTAGTTTTATACATTAAAATTGCTTTAGGTTCCGCAGATGCAATATCCTCTAAAACTTGATTAAAAGTTTTAGCTGCTTCAGTACCCGGATATTCAATTAAGACAATTTTATCTTTAATTTCTTTAGTTTTTTTATTTACTTCTTTTCCGTCTTTTAAGTCTATAATTTGTGCAATTATATCTTTTCCATAATCTTTACTTGCAACTGCCACGTTTAACTGTTCTTTTTGCTTAGGATTTCTTTTTTTACCTTTAAAAGGAGCATTCAAGTTAGTCCATGAAATATTGTACACATATTTTTTATCGTTCTCCATTGCAGCAACAGCAAAAGAATCTTCATTTATTGCTGGATTTGCTATTTCAGAAGTATCATAAATGGATTCTAAAGGTTTTATCCCTACTCCATAAAATCCGTCAGTTATCGTTCCTTCATTTCCCGCAGCTATTGAAATTAATATGCCTGCATCTTTTGCTTTTTTTAATATTTCTATTTCAGGATGATATTTTTTATTTTCATAACTCAAACCTGCCGGAGTACCCAAACTCATATTTATTACATCGGCATTCAACTTAATAGCATCATCCATAGCTTTAATCCATACATCTGTAAAAGTTGTTGGAAATTGAATATCATCAGAAAATACTTTTAATGATAATATCTGAGCATTTGGAGCAACTCCATATCTATTTTCCTTACTGTCATTAGCTCCTATAATACCTGAAACATGCATTCCATGCATTACTCCATAAGAATCGAATAAATTATGATTATTATCATAATAATTATACCCGTAAGGAACTTTATCTGTATAAAATTTACCTTTTAAATTTTTTTCTTGTATTAATTTTTCAATATTTTTTTTATTATATTTTGCTTTATCTTTAGCTGATTGATCTAAAACTAATGCACTATGTCTGACATCAATACCTGAATCAATAACAGCAACAACCATCCCTTCACCTTTGTATTTCTGATTTTCCCATACCTGATTTGCCCCTACAATTTGTTGAGCATTTGAAATTAACGGTCTGTTAAACTCTTGTGAAATATAAACATTTTTTACTTCAGGGTTGTTTTCTAATTTTGATAGTTCCGCCCCCTTTGTTGTAAATGCAACCCCATTTATTGCAGTATCATAATTTAATACTTTATCTTTTATTTCAACATCTTTTTTTAATTCTTTTATAAATTTATCTTGCTCTTCTTTAATCTCTTTTTTTCTGGAACTTTTTTCAGATTCACTTAAATCTGAAAATTTTTTATCTTGCTTATTTGCTGCGTCTAAAAGAGAATCTTTCTTTAACTCTACAATTACTCTTACATCTTTTTTTTCTGATTCTTCTTTTTCTTTCTTTAATTTATCAATTTCTTTCTTAAATTCAGAATCTCCATTATCAGATATAGTATCTATTGATTCTTTTCTATCATTTATATCTTCCGCATATACATGATTTATATTTACAGAAGATGCTAAAATTGAAACTGATAATAAGAATGCTAAAAATCTTAATTTTTTCATATACTCCCTACTTTACCCTTACCTTTACACTAATAGCAACTTTACCATAATTCTTATCATTAATAATCAGATCATCTTTAAGTTGAGCAATTAAATTATACTCTCCGCTTATCACATTATTAACTTTATCAATGTCAACTCCGGACCATTCTATTTCATGTTCCTTATTTTGATACTCTCCCGTTCTTTTTATCCCTATATATGCCATTTTCGGTAATTTAACATCTTTTTTATTCAAAGCTAGACTACCATCTTTCATTAGAGAATCATCTATTATAATATACTCATCTGAAACTTTTCTTTCATCTTTATTTTTTTCTTCTTTTTTTACTTTTTCATTTTTATCTTTTTGTATATTATTTTCTTTTCCCTTATTTTTATCTTCTTCTGTTTTTATATTAGGAATATTAACTTTATTTTTATCTCCTTCTATTTTTACATTAGAAATATCAACTTTATTTTTATCATCATCTGTATTTTTTTTAGAATTTAAATTATTTATTGTAGAACTATTAGAATCATTTTTAATATCCTTATAAATACTTTCCGTTAAACTAATATTAATATTATCAAGCCATTTTGGAACTGATATTCTACCAACAGTAGAACTGTTTATAGAAATATCTCCTCCATCCGCATTATCAGTAAAAATAATATCTGAATTATTTTTTAAATTTTTCAACTCTATATTTTTATCATTAACAATTATTATTTTTTTTGAATCGTCAACATCATTATTCTTATTTACAATTTTGTAATTAAATAATTTTAAAATTCTTTTATATTCTGTTTTCAACATTTTTAAATCATTATAATCATTTTGATATTTTTCCACCAACTTTACATCTATATTTTGAGTATTTTTAAATGAGGAATCAGTAATTTTCATATCAATTCTAAAAATTTTTCCTAAAACATCCAATATTTCTTTATTTGATGGCAAATAATTTAATGAAAAATTGTATTTATCAGGAAATACATCTAATTTTTCAAATATAGATTCTATTTCTTTAGCATTTAAGCTTTTCAAATCTTTATTTTTAATTCCTGTTAATTCCATGACTGTCTTTAACAAATCTTCATTAGAAATATTTTCCGTATTTTTTTCAGTAATAATTTTATCTTGTTTCTCTTTATCTACTTTTTTTTCTTTATTTAGATAAAAAAACACATAGAAAAATATTGTCACAATTACAAATAAGAGTAATAATGACATCACAACTATTTTTTTCTTTTTATTATTTTCCATTTAAGGCTCCTTTTTTAATTGAGAATGATTCTCGTTACATTATAAATGTTTTAAGTAAATTTTGCAAATAGAAATATAACAAAATAGTTACTTTATTTTTTTTTAATATATTAAAATACAAACGTTATAAATAAATGAATATTCGTTATAATTCACAAATACATATATAAAGAGGTATACATATGAAGAAAAAATTAACAGTAGGAATATTATCATTAGCAGTATTAGCGTTAGCAGAATGCTTTGCATTTATTCCAGCAGCAAGCACAGAAAGTGAAAATGATTACTTAGAAAGATGTATTTTTGAAGAATTAGAAAAAGCTTTTGAAAATGATCCATATAAAGATTTAATCAAAAATTATAACGCTAAAGAATACTATAACCATACATATAACTATTACTATTAATAAATACAAAAACTGTTAAAAAATATCTTATTTAGTTACTTTTTAACAGTTTTTTCAAATTGTTACAATAAATTACTATTCAAAATTAATATATAACATTTCATTTCTAATAATCGCACAATGCAGATCCATTTATTTCTATAACTTTTTTAAACCAATAAAATGAATCTTTTTTATATCTATCATAAGTTCCATTTCCTTCATCATCATCTTCTCTAAATTCATCAACATGAGACATATAATAACTTATTGTAACATAGTCAACTTTTCATTCACGTAAAATTTTATTATCTTCTTCTGTAATTTCAACATTTATATTATGTTTTTTAAGGTAATTTAGAATATATGTTGGATAATAGCCTCTTACTTGAACATCCGGATAAAACATGTTTAATTGATTTGCTTTATGTTCTTGTAATTGATCTAATGGTTTTGTTGTTTTCGCATATGATTCTATCTGATTTATCATACAACCTATCATTGCATTTGGCATAATCTGATGAGCTAATTTTACTGCCTTTGCACTAGCTAAAAATTGATTATGAACAGCTTGATAAGCGGCTTCTATCTTATTGTCTACCTTATCTGAAAATACACCAGCCCCTGTATATAAACTGTTAAGACTCATATTAATTTGATTAAAAGTTATCCAATATTTTACCTTATTCTTGTATCTCTCAAAAATTACCTTTGCTTATTTTTCAAATAATCCAATTAAATTTTTATTTAACCATCCATTATAATGTTCAGTTAAATAAATTAGCATTTCATAATGTGATATTGTGACTAATGGTTCAATTCCATATTTTTTTAATTCATCAATTAAATCTAAACTTGCTCCATAGCTATAATATTCCTTTTCCTTAAATCTGTTAAGTAAAAATCTTAAATGAAATATAAATCTAGAATAATCTAAACTTTTTTTATCCAATTTTTTATTACTCTTATATTCAATAATATTTATAATAGTATTTATCTCCTCTATATCATTCATTGTCTCTGTCATAGATTTTACAGATTGATTATTTATCAAATGAAGAGCTATACTAGTAACTTCATTTTTTGAAATTTCTTTTCCTTTACACTCCACTCCCTATTAAATTCATCAATAAACCACTTAGCTAACCTATATTCATCTGGATTTGTCCTTTTAACTATACATCTCATAGGATGTTCAAATTCCATCAAATTCAAATATATACTATTTTTTATATGATCTGCTAAAGATATAATCATGCTTGAATTAAAATTTTTCCAGTTTTTTGTTCTATTGTAGATACAAGTTTTTTTACTATTATCAAATCTTAAATATCTAGAAAATTTAAAATCTCAAGATTCATTTTCTTCATTTCTTCATTAATAAAATTAAATACTGTTTCATTCTTAGATTCATCTATCAAATCTCCCTCTTTTTTAGAAAATCCTATTCCTTTTCCTATAGCAATTACTTGTCTTTTCATTTAACTTAGCTAAAACTATATTATTATTGAAAGACTTAACGATTTCTATCTATTACCTCCTAAAAAATAAAATTTCCCACTTATGCACCTCCGCAGGAGCGATAGCTCCGAGGACTAGTGCCGTAAGTGGGAAATCTTTATTTTTATTTATTTGCTTCTTCTATAATTTTATTTGATTGTTCTTTTGGTACTTGTTCATATCTTACAAATTCCATTTCAAATGATCCTCTACCTTGAGTCATTGAACGTAAATCTATTGCATATTCAAATAATTCTGCATAAGGAGCTTCTGCTATGATTACTTGTGTACCATCTTCTTGTGGTTCCATTCCAAGTATTCTACCTCTCTTCTTATTAATATCACCCATTACATCTCCTAAATATTCTTCAGGAATTGTTGTTTCCAATTTCATAATAGGTTCTAATAATACCGGATTTGCCTTCTCCATACCTTCTTTGAATGCAATTGATGCCGCTAATTTAAATGCCATTTCATTTGAATCAACTGGATGATAAGAACCATCATATAATGTAGCTTTTATACCTACCACTGGATATCCAGCTAAAATACCTTTTTCTAATGATTCCTCTAATCCCTTTTCAACAGCTGGGAAATAATTTTTAGGAACAGCACCACCAAATACCTCTTCAGTAAATTCAAATCCTTCTTCTATTGGTTCAAACTTGATAAATACATCTCCATATTGGCCTGCCCCACCAGATTGTTTCTTGTGTTTACCTTGAACATCACTTTTTCCTGTAATAGTTTCTCTATATGGAATTCTCAAAGGAATTCTTTCTGTTTCTACACCATATTTATTTTTTAATTTATCTAATACAATTTGTAATTGAACATTACCAACCCCTGAAATGGTTAATTGTTTTGTTTCATTGTTTCTTTCAAATACAAAACTAGTATCTTCTTCTTGTAATTTTAACAATGCATGACCAATCTTATCTTCATCCTTCTTTGTCTTTGGAACAATCGCATATGTCAATGAAGCTTGTGGTTGCTTTAATGTTTTGAAAACTATTGAATTATTTTTGTCAGATAAGGTATCACCTGTTTCTGTTTCTTCTAATTTTGTAAATGCACCTATATCCCCTGCAACTACTTGATCAACTTCAATTTGTTTTTTTCCTTCAAGTCTAAATAATCCTGCAGATTTTTCATCTAATTTTCTTGTTGAATTATAAATGGAATCATCTTTTGTGATTTTACCAGATAAAACCTTAAATAGCGAAATTCTGCCTACAAATGGATCCATATATGTCTTAAATACATAAGCTGAAAATGGTTGATTTTCGTCAACAAGTCTATTTTCCCCTTCAAGAGCTCTAAATCCAATATGAGCTTTTTTATTATTTGGTGCAGGCATATAGTATGAAATAATATTTAATAACTCATCAATTCCATATCCTTCTGTTGCAGAACCAACAATTAATGGGACTACACTACCAGCAATCATCGCATTAGTAATTCCTTTTGCAAATTCTTCTGTAGTAAAATTAATTCCTTCAAAAAATTTTTCCATTAAGTTGTCATCTGTAAGAGCAACTATTTCAGCTAATTGATTATATACTTCTTCAACTTCTAACATACGAATTTCCGGAATCATTGCTTTTTCTCTATCAAATCCATTGTATGTATAAGCTTCTTTTTTCATTACATCAATAAGTCCCTTAAAGTCCTTACCAGCTCCTGGATGTGCTCCATCACCTAATGTAAGAACTAAAGGTGTAACTTTCTTTCCAAATTGCGTATGTAAATTAGCAACTAATTCATTAAAATTTACATCTTCTTTGTCAATTTTATTTACAAAAATAATTCTTGGTAATCCTATCTTTTCACAATATTTCCAATATTTTTCAGTACCTACTTCAATTCCAGCTTGAGCATCTAATACAAAAAGCGCTGCTTCACTAGCTTTTAGCGCAGATTTAACTTGTCCTTCAAAATCAAAATATCCTGGAGCGTCGATTAGATTAATTTTTGTATCATTCCATTCTAAGCTTGAAACTGATAAACTTATTGAAGCTTTTCTTTCAATCTCTTCTTTATCAAAATCTGAAACTGTATTCCCAGAATTGATATTACCTAATTTTCCTATCGTACCAGCTTTAAAAAGCATTGCTTCTGTTAATGATGTTTTTCCACTTCCACTGTGTCCAACTAAGGCTAAATTTCTAATTCTACCTGTATTATAGTTCTTCATAATACCTCCATTTAATTATTTATTATGTAATATATTATATACCAAATGAAAACGTGTATCAACCCTATTTAAATATATTTAATAAATGACACTGTGTTATTTATAATTTAATTAAAAATGAAACAGTGTCATTAAGGAGATTTTATGCCAACAAAAACATTTTGTAATCTTTCTAATCAAAAAAGGGAATTCATTTTAGAAAAATTAAAATCAAAATTTACGGAAAATAATATTTTTGATGCTAATATCAAAGATATTTCAAAAAATTAAACATTTCAAGAAGTAGCTTTCATCAATATTTTGATAGCTTAGAAGAATGTTATTTTTTCATTCTTCAAAAAGAAACAATCGATTTGCATTTACTATTTATTTCAACATTTAAAGAAACAAAATATGATTTGATGAAGTATCTAAACCTTTTTGGAGAAAAATCTGCAAATATTTTATTTGACAAAAATTTATACTATATATATAAAAATAGATTTTTGTTTTGGAATAAAGAACTAGATACTAAATGGAAAAAATATATTAACAAAAACTCTGATAATGAAGTGTCTCTCTTAGATCATTTTGACAAAGAGAATTTAATTTCAAAGGAAAAATTACTTTTTATAAATTCTGTTTTACACGGATTAATACATAGAAACTTTTTAGAGAATTGGAATAATGAAACATTTTTAAAACAATATAATCTACATATAAAGTGGATTGAGAAAGGAATTTACTATGATGAAAATTATTGAACCTCTATTTGACATATCTTATCTTTCTATAATTTTATTTTTAGGAATAAGATTACTATTTGAAAACAAAAAAGGAGCAAAATTATTTGGAATAATGGCTATTTTATTAGGTGCTGGGGATGCATTTCACTTAATACCTAGGATAATTTCTCATTTAAGCTCTGGAGGATTTGAAGCACATCCTGCTGATCTTTCTTGGGGCAATTTGTAACAAGTATTACTATGACAATATTTTATATGCTATTTTATCATTATTACGAAATTAAAAGTGGAAAACATGATAAAACTAAAAAACTAATAATTTATATACTTTCGTTTTTAAGAATATTACTAGTTTTACTTCCACAAAATAATTGGGGAACTCCTGAAGGAAACTTTACATTTAATATACTTAAAAATATTCCATTTTCAATTATGGGCATTTTATTAATATATTGGACATATAATGAAAGAAATAAAAACGGATTAAAACATATGAGTATATTAATTTTCTTTAGCTTTTTATTCTATGCTCCAGTTGTCATATTGTCAAAGACAATTCCAGCAATTAGGGCATTGATGATGCCTAAAACTGTTGCCTATCTTTTAATAGTGATTTTAGGTGTAAATTTAGTTATTATATTAAATAAAATATATAATAAATAGTAGTCTAATGTCGAAAATAGGGAAGAAAATGAAAAAAATCATTTTTCTGCCATATTTTTTATAGTAACAAATACGGATGAAAATTAGAAACTTTGTTTTTCTTCCACATATTTTTGATCTATAAATACGGATGAAAATTAAAAAAACTTATTATTCTACCCCATATTTTCAATATATAAATAGGGATGAAAATATGAAATTATCAAATTCATCCCTATTTTCCTACAATTCAAACTATAAACTACCCCGACCAATAACATAAACACAAAAATAATCAATAAAAAATAAAGAGATGCTGCATATCATAAAATCCGATATGCAACATCCCGTTATTTCACTATTTTCTTAAACAAAATTTTTATAAAAAATATTAAAGGAACAATTAACAATAGTAAAAATATTCCATAAGTAAATTCATACATTCCCAATACTTTCAAGAAGAAAAATTTAGGGAAGAATATAAATGCCCCTATTAATCCAATTGCACAAGCTATAAATATTACTAAACTAAATAAGTCTATAGGTTTCATAGCTCTTGCTAAAACTATTAATCCTAATCCTGATAATATCATTACTGAAATAGTATTTTGTTCTCCAGAATCTAATCCAACTATAGGTCCTAAATAATAATGTAATAATATTATTATTGTCGCTGTTAATCCTGCAGGAATAGCTTCTTCCATTACTTTTTTTAAGAAATTTCCTGTAACTCTTTCTTTATTAGCTCTAAGAGCTAAGAAAAATGCAGGTGTCCCTATTGTAAATGTACTTAAAAGTGTAAATTGTATTGGAAAGAGAGGAAATCTATCCTTTAAGAATATAAACAACACTGCTAAAAGTGCAGAATATACTGTTTTTGTTAAGAATAATCTTGCAACTCTTTCCACATTGTTTATAATTCTTCTACCTTCATAAACTGCATCAATCATTGCAGCTAAATTATTCTCTACTAAAACAATATCTGAACTTACCTTTGCCGCTTCACTACCTTGAGCCATAGCAACACTACAATCCGCTTTCTTTAGTGCAGGCACATCATTTACTCCATCACCAGTCATGGCAACCACATGCCCATTTTTCTGCAACGCTTCCAAAATAGCCTGCTTCTTAAATGGTGTAACTCTACCAAATAATTGATTTTCCTCAACAATTTTTGATAAATCCGCATTATCATCAATCTTACTCATATCAACTTGATTAATCAAATTATCAATACCCGCTCTTTTCGAAATAGCATTAACTGTTTTTGGACTATCTCCTGAAATTATCTTAATATCTACACCTTGTTTGTGGAAATATTCCAATGTCTTTTGAGCATTTTCTCTAAGCTCATCTTCAATTTCAAAAAATGCAATAGCTTCAACATCTTCTGATAATTTCATGTCTCCACCTGGTACACTATCAGTATGTGCTACAACTAAAACCCTAAGTCCTTTATTTGTCAATTCATCAATTTGTGAAGCATACAGTTTTTGTTCATCTTTATTTAGAACAAATTCTGGTGCTCCAAATATCCAAGTTCCTTCTGTTTTAGAATTTACTCCTGACCACTTTTTATCAGATGAAAAGGCATATACCTTTTCAAATTCAATTTTTTCAGAAACCTCATCCAAAGGTAAATAGTTTTTAATTGCTGTAGCAGTAGCATTGTTATCATCTAATTTAAAGAATGCTTGTGAAATAATGTCTTTTAGCCTTCTATCATCTTTTGATGAATCAAATTTCCCATCATTTATTAAATGTAAATTTGAAACTTTCATATTACCACTTGTAATTGTCCCCGTTTTATCAAGGCACAATGTGTCTATTCTAGCTAAAGTCTCAATCGAACTCATATCATTCAACAATATTTTTGACTTTGATAATCTAATCACACCAACTGCAAATGCAATAGAAGTAAGTAAAACCAATCCTTCAGGAATCATTCCTACTAAAGCTGCAACTGTTGAAACTACTATAGGTTTGAAATCATTCATTCCCAGTCTTATCAACTTACTTGATATTAGAGCTAATCCCACTATCAAAATTACCCAAATTAAAATTTTTACTATAAAATTCAATGATTTCATAATTTGTGAACGAGATTTTTTTACTTGCTTTGCTTCATTTAAAATCTTTGAAGCAAATGTATCTTTCCCTACTTTTTTAACTTCGATTAAAGCTTTTCCTGATAAAACAAAACTTCCTGCTAATAATTCATCATTTTCTAATTTATTAATCGCATTCGATTCACCTGTTAAAAGAGATTCATCCATTTGCAAATACTCAGTTTCTATAACTTTTGCGTCAACATTTAGCTGTTCTCCAGCATTAATTATTAAATAATCTCCCAAAACTATATCATCTGGTGAAATATTTTGTTTCTTCCCATCTCTAATAACTACTACATCATCTTGGGTTATTAACGTCAGCCTTTCAACAGCATTTCTCGCCCTTATCTCTTGATAAAGACCTATAAATGTATTAATTACTATAAGATTAAAAAATAGTCCGTTTTTTATATACTGCCAGTCTCCAACAGAAACCCCAATAATAACCAAAAGTAGTATAAAATTTAATATATTAAATAATGTAAAAACATGGCTGAATACTATTTCTTTAGTAGATTTACTCTTAACTTTTCCATTATCATTTCCAAGTCCTTCAGCTCTTCTCTTTTCCACTTCTGTAGTAGTCAATCCATTATGTGTTTTCTCTTTCATCATACCTCCAGAAATTTAATTCATATCAAATTATATACAATTTTTGTAATTTTTTCGCTTACAATTGTGTAATATTCTAATTGAATTTTATATCTGTTGTTTATTTTGACTTAATTTCGCACCAACAATCATAATTAAAATAGACCATAAAATTAAAATTAATAAACTGAAAAGATAGCTTCCCCCTGACATATTAAACTTTGCAACTATTGAATTATCAGCTATATTATTTGCAAATAAATAATTAAATGGATTTAATAATTTTAAAATGTTTACGTTAATTATTTTTACTAATAATGCTCCTAAAGCACAAATACCTATAACTGATGAAATTATAAATGTTTTACTTTTTGTAAATATTGAAATTAATGTAGCTATTGAAGATAAAAATAATCCTTGTAATCCTATAACAACAAATAACCTAATCAAATATATGTAAATAGGCATAGTTGTAAATGTGTCTTTTGAGTTGTATTCCGTTGCATATTTTGCTTTTTCAAAAAATCTTAAATACTCTATCACAGGTTGATTAAAATCACCTATGCCTTCAAATAATATTCCCAACAAAATCACAAAAAACATTACAACCCCAAAAACTCCTATTATCACAATAAACTGCGATAAAATTTTTTGTATATGATACTTAAATTTATTAATAGGTTGAGTATATATCAAATTAAGCTGATTTCCATTTTCTTTTTCATAAACATATCCACCAAGTACCATAAATACAATTAAAATTAAAAATAATATATCTAAATTTTGATATTTTACCATTCTAAAAAAGCTGTATAGTCCGGAATTTGTAAGGTATTGCTCTCTTTTTAATATTTCTCTTTCAAATTCACCATTTACAAATTGTTCATACTCACTATGATTAAACGAATATCTAAGTATAGGTGAAACTCCATCTCTTATTGAGTTTTTATCTAATAATTTTGTCTCAATTATCCCTAATCTCATTGGCTTTTCAAACTTATATTCATAATGAGATTTGCCTTGTTTATCAAAATAATAAGTTGACTTTTCTAATTGAGCATTATAAAATTCTTTGATTTTCCCCGATTTATACGATGAAATTAACTTCTCTTGATTTTTTATTTTATTCTTAATTTGATCTATTTCTTTTTGAAAAACAATTTTTTCCATTTCATTTTTAGAATTTAATAAATTTTCTTCTGCATTTTTTAATTCTTTTTTTAAATCTGCTATGCTTCCCTTTTCACCTAAAATATAATTTGATTTATCATTAACTTCTTTTACATTAAAACCATATAGAGAAAATGCAAAAACTAAAGCAAATATCATATAAATTTGAAAACTACTAGTTTTAATCAACTTTCTTATCTCAAACTTAAAAATATTATAATTTTTTATATTAGCATTTCTAGTACTATCCCCAAATACAATATTTTTATTAAAAATTAAAACGGAAATACCATATATCATAATCACAAAAATCAAGAAAACTAAAAGATAAAATAAACTACTTTGATTAATATTATCAATATAAGAATGTCCATTAATCTCCGTTATCTCTCTAAATTTTCCTATAATTGTACGCACATGATCTAGTGCGTAAATAGGATTAAATCTAGTTTGTAAGTAACCTATATTTTCTGTTAAAGTATATCCCAATCCAAATACTACAATTAATATTGATAATGCAACTTCCTTATTTTTCGACAATGTATTTATCATAATTATAAGTGAAGAAAATAGAGTTGTTATTATCATAAATGATAATACAATTAAAAAAATTAACTCATATCCCTTAATATATCTAATATCTACACCTTCATGATATACTCTGAAAATATCATAAAATCCTCCAAGATGTATTCCTTGAACTGCACAAATTATAATCAAAAACAATAAAAAGCTTAAAACATATGTAGCAGAAATCAATATCATAGATAATAACTTTGAAAAAATTAATTTTCCACTACTAATCGGCTGTCCTTTTAATAAATTAACAGTCCCTTCATCTTTTTCCTTTGAGATTATTCCATAAAAAGCTAGGATTAAAAAGCAAATAAATGGCAATCCAAAAATTGTATAACTATTATATACAACTCTTCTCGCAAAATTAGTTGTCAATATCTGTTCAAAATATTTTGTAAACGGGATATTATTGTCATGATAATATTCTGCCTCAAAAATGCCATATTCGAATGTCTTCCTGTCATTTTCATCTTCAATCTTTATTTCATGCTCTTTTTGAAGTTTTTTTATTGATTCTAATTGACCATAATCTAATTTCTGTACAAATTTACCAACCTCATACATTTCCTTAAAAGATTTTTTATCTAAATTTTTTAAGAAGTCTACAAGCCATGGATAATTTTGCCTACCATATTTATAATGATTTTTATTAAAAGTATCAAAAAATTTAGCAGAATTTTTTATTTTATATTTATTATCCATAATACTTCCATTAAAAATATGGGACGAACCGGCTTTACCATAAGAAGGATATTTAGAATCTAAATTATATGTGATATTGGATATGAAATTTACATATAAAGCCATAATTAAGGCAAATACTAATACTGATAATATAACGTTTGACTTTATTATTTTTTTTATTTCAAAATTTAACATATTCCATCCCTCTTATCTAAAAATTTAGCCCTAAAAGTTAACTTAGGGCTAAATTTAATTTATTTAATTATAATATTTTTTTATAAAAAATTCAAAATAATTTTTACACATAATATCCGGCTTGTGCATCCCACAAGTCTTTATATTTTCCTGATTTTATCACTAATTCATTATGATTTCCTTCTTCAACTATACTTCCTTTATCAAAAACAAGTATATTATCTGAGAATTTACATGATGATAATCTATGAGAAATAAATATTGCAGTTCTATCTTGAACAATGCTTCCTAATTTTTCATAAATTTCTTGTTCTGCAAGTGGATCAAGTGCTGCAGTCGACTCATCTAATATTATAAATGCTGCATCCTGGTATAACGCTCTTGCAATAGCTATTTTTTGAGCTTCTCCACCTGAAACATCAACTCCTTCTTTGTCAATATCTTTATATAAATAAGTGTCAATACCATTTTTCATATTTGAAACTCTATCCATCATTCCAACATCTTCAAGTGCTTTAATTACTTTTTCTTTATCATAATTTATGGAACCTGAAATATTCTGTGCAATAGGAAATGCAAATAAATCAAAATCTTGAAATACTACTGAAAATATTTTCAAATAATCCTTATAATTATATTTTCTGATATCTATTCCATTAAGCAAAACTTGTCCTTCATTTGGATCATACAACCTAATTAAAAGTTTTATAAATGTAGACTTTCCACTACCATTTTGTCCAACTATAGCTAATCTCTTGCCCAATTTAAACTTCAAATTTATATTTTTAAGTACAAAATTATCACATCCCGGATATTTAAATGAAACATTTCTAAATTCAACCTCATATTTTCTATCGGCTCTCTTTTCAGTGGTCAATGAACCATTACACATGGTTTTATCATATTCTAAATAGTCTAATGCTTCTTTTATATACTCATAATTATTTAAGATATATCCCAAGCTTGAAACTAAAAGTGTAATTCCTATCGTAATTTGAGTTATACTTCCAATATATTGAGTTAGCATTCCTATGGTTATAGCACCCTCAAATGCTTTAATAATTACAAAAACATATATAATTAAAAGTTGAATTTTTGCAACAAATGATTTTAAAATCTTAAAATTTTTACCGTCACTTTTTAATGCTTTATCCAAAACACCACCCTTAGAAAATGTCGTGTTTAGTTTCATCAAATTTAAAGAAATCTTATCTTGGTTATACATTCTTACATCTACAGCCCTTTTAGAATCATTTATTATAAATCCATAAAAACTAAATAGGTTATTTCCAAGTGTCCCAGCATTCATAATTACTTTCCAAACAGAATCATACATAACTTCAAATTTTGTTACTAAAACAGATGTAATAATTAAAACTGCAATAAATACTAAATTAACCCATGTTCTATTTAATATAGCATATTTACTAGTTTCAGGAATATAACTATTAAAAAACGAAATAGTTAATGACATTCCCCCAATAATCAATGTAATTGATGAAACAATTTCATCAATATTATAAATTGGAGATAAAATTCCTTTTCCTGTAAAATTTTGAATTTGTCTTATATTTCTTAATTTTGAAATCATTTCAGGATTTTCACAATCCTTATAATCCATATCTACTAAAAAAATCAATCTTTTCAATATTGATAATTGTAGATCTATCCAATTTATGAAATCTTTTATCCAAAATTTCTTCAACTTCCTTCATCGTCATTCTTACTTTATAAATTTCACTATTATAGTAAATATTCAAATAATTCTTATCACTTAAAATATAATAAATATTATGACTTAAAATATAATAAATATTATTAAACATTAATCTTCTATTTCCTTCATCCGTCTTAAAAACAACATATTTATCAGACTTTTGCAATCTCTCAAATGCTTTTTCAAATAATTCAAACAATCTATTCTTATCAATAGGCTTAATCAAATAATTAATTGCCTCAACTTCATATCCAATCCCTATATACTCACTATACCCACTTATAAATAAAATTTGAACATTTTTATCATTTTGTCGAATATTCTTTGCAAGATCTGCACCATTCATATTCTTCATTTCATAATCTAACAAAATAATATCATAGTCACTCTTATCTTCATATTCAAACAAGAATGACTCAGCAGATTCAAATATTATATATTTTAAAA